>NZ_CP110115.1:0-129773 GCF_025960325.1 Arthrobacter sp. YA7-1
ATGGGTACTGCACCAACCGAGGTCCTGGCCTTTCCAAACATCAGGGCCATCGTCCGCGACAACGGGACCGCCGAGGTCGTCGTCGCGGGTAACTCCCGCGTCGTGCCTCCCGGGGACTCCGTACAGGATCTTCGCAACAATGCCCTGGCCCTGGTCGTGGGCGAGGCGCAGACGCTGCAGCGCCCCGTCCGGGTCCAGATCGAGGATCCCGAAGGACACGGTGAACTCATCGTGCACCCGGACAACAAGATCGAATCCGTCTCCTACGAACCGCGCCCGGCACGCCGCCGGGCAGAGGCCCCGGAAACCACCCCCGAGACCATCGCTCCGACCGTCATTGATACGGTCCCTGTTGCTACTCCTGAACCATCAGCCGCCCCCGCACAGCCCACCGCTGCGGCAGCGGTGAAACGACAGCCGTGGCCGCCCAACCCCGTCGAGACCGAGCCGGCAACCGAGACACCTGAGCTTGCCCATACGGAGGCCCAGCCGTCGGCCGCCGCAGAAGAACCGCAGACCACCGCAACCGTCACGGAAGCGCCACTGACCCGGCGCAGCCTGAAGGAAACCTCGTTCCTGGTCAGCGCCCCGGTCTTGGAACCGGCCACACAGGGCTGGCGCGGAACGCTCACGCGACTCGGATACCGGATGGACCCATCCGCCGAAGAACTCTCCGAGCGGGAGGACATTCGCACGGTCAGCCAGCACTGGCCCGGCCCGCGCACCATCGCGGTGGTGAACCGCAAGGGAGGGGCAAACAAGACACCCACGGTCGTCATGCTCTCGGCCATCCTCGCCCGCTACAGCGGGGCCGCCACCGTCGCCTGGGACAACAACGAATCCCAAGGCACCCTGGGCTGGCGGACGGAAAAGGGTTCCCATGCCCGGAGCGTTCTGGACCTGATCGATTCATCGACCGAACTTCTCTCCCCGGCCACGAACGCGGCCGAAATCGCCAAGTTCGTCCATCACCAGACCGCTGACAAGTTCGACGTTCTGCGCTCGGATGAGAACGAGGAAGGCGATCACGAAGTCACCGCTGAGGAAGTCGATATCGCCCACCAGGTCCTCACCCGCTATTACCGGCTGGTCGTCATGGATTCGGGCAACACAGCCCGGGCAGCGAACTGGCGGCGGATGATCGATCACACCGACCAGCTCGTCGTCCCCGTGACGGCCATCGAGGACCGCGCCGAAGCTGCGCGGCTGACGCTGCAGACGCTGGAATCCCGTGGTGGCCACGACGCGGAACTGGCACGCAACGCCGTCGTGATCGTCTCCGAATCCACCGACGCCAAGCGGAGCATGACCGGGGACGCCCTGAAGCGGGCCAAGGACGAGGCGCAGCGGATCGCGGACGGCTTCGAGCCGTTCGTCCGGGCCGTCGTCCGGATCCCGTACGACCCGGCCCTGGTCAACGGCCCAATCCGCTATGAAGCGCTCCAGCCCGCCACCCGGCGGGCATGGCTGGCCGCAGCGGCCGCCGTCGCCGCCGGCTTCTAAACCACCCACCAACGGACTTTGAAAGGAGGAACCATGCAACAATCCCTGAATCCCTGGATCACCAGCCCCGCCAGCGACAGCGCGGACGAGGAAGCACCGGAGGCGCACCTGCCGCCATCGGCAGTGATCAGTGCGCCCCTGAAGGGAATGGTCGTACCGGACACGGCAGACCGCCTGGCCCGCCGCACCGTCTCTGGCTCTGCAGCGCTGTGGATCACCGGCGCCCACGGGGGAGCCGGTGAAAGCCGAATCGCTGACCTCCTGCCCGGGGCGCGCGTCACCGATCACTGCTGGCCCGTCCTGCAGGACGAAAGCACACCACGGGTGCTGCTGGTCTGCCGGGCAGACATGCGCGGCCTGACCGCTGCCAGGAGCGCACTGACCCAATGGGCATCAGGGGCGGCACCGACACTGGATCTGCTCGGCCTCGCCGTCCTTGCAGACGCGCCGGGGAAGACTCCCAAACCCTTGCGGGACTTCGCCGCCATCGTCGGCGGGGGAGCGCCCCGGCTCTGGACCCTGCCCTGGGTAGAGGCCTGGCGGCACGGGGGTTCCACAACACCGCCGCTACCTCGCGAGTACCACCGATTCATCACCGACGTGGCCGTCCTGGCTACCGGCACCGCACCAGCCACCACCAACTGAAAGGTCTCACCATGAACTCCTTCGTCGTATTTGACGGGAACGTCATCCCGAACCCCACCCCGGTCGTCCCGGCACAGGCCGGCGGGCTGCTCACGATCCTGAACTGGGCCTCCGGTATCGGTCTGGTCCTGGGCGTCCTTGGCGTCATCATCGTCGGTATCGGCATGGTCATCCAGCTCCAGCGCGGCGAGGGCGCACAAGCCATCGGCAAGCTCGGCTGGGTTCTCCTGGGCTGCATCATCATCACCGGTGCCTCCGGCATCGTCCGCGCCTTCGTCTAAACCAGCACCAACAACGGGAGGTTCGCCATGAGCCAGTCAACGAGCACCACCGAAAGCAATCCGTTCACCAAACCCGGTTTCATCATCGCTGCCGCGCTGGTGGTCGCGCTGATAGCAGCAACCGTCGTCATCTTCCTGCTCCCCAAAGGACAGGGCAACGCCCAGGCGGCCCCGTCCCCTGCGGAGTCCGGTAGCTCGGCCACATCCAGTCCCGGCGCCTCGGCTGTGGCTGGGAAGAGCGTCTGCGGACTGCCTGGTAGCAAGGAAACCGCGCTTGGAGCCGCGCCTAAATCCAAGTGGGAGCTGCTCGGATCCACGGCTGTCCCGACGGAGCCGTCAACGGTAGGTCCCGGAACGGTGGGCACGGATGGTCTGAGGTCATGCTTTGCCCAGTCGCCGACGGGAGCTCTCTATGCGACGGCAAACATCTGGGCTTCCTCGTTCAATGGCTATGCAAAACAGGTTTACCTGAGGCTTGCCGCTGACAGCCCCACGCGGGACAAGGCTGTACAAGCCATACAGGAAGGCAAGGACGTCGGCGGGACCTCGCCGAAGGTTCAATTCGCTGGCTTCATCATCCATTCGTACACGCCCACAGCAGCAGTTGTGGAGCTGGCTTTCAAGAGCGCCGATGGCGGATACGGTGCCATCTCAACGTCACTGCTTTGGGAGGGCGGCGACTGGAAACTGGACATGCCAGCCGCAGGCGGGGGCGCAGTGCGACCGATCAGTGACCTGAGCTCGTTCATTCCTTGGGCCGGCGTCTGACATGGCTGATAAAGCATGTGAAGTCTGGGATGTGGCCTGTTGGACCGCACAAGGTGCAAGCAATGTGGCGGCGGGGATCGCAGACGACGCAATCAACAATCTTGCAAAAGCCATCATGGAGGGCATGAGCCAGATGGTGACAACACTGTCTACCTTCTGGGTCTCCATGCCCACCGTGAATCTGGCCAGCCAGGACGGCACCACACCAAGTCCCGTTGTTTCTGCGGTCAATAGCGAATTGCTGCCCTGGACGCTGACGCTGGCGGTCCTCGCCGTGATTCTCGGAGGCATCCGGATGATCTGGGAACAACGCGGAGCACCGCTGAAGGATCTACTGCGTTCCTTGGTCACGCTCACCCTGGTCACTGGCTTGGGTCTGGGTGTCATCTCGATTCTGGTAATCGCGGCCGACGCCTTTTCTGTCGCCGTCATCCAGCGCTCCACGGACGGAAAGGGATTCGCAGAGTCGATGAAAATCCTCGTCATGACCAACCAGACCGGGGTTGGCGTGTTCATCCTCATCGTCCTGGGACTCATCGGATTGATTGCCTCCCTCGTCCAGATCGTCCTCATGGTGGTGCGCAGCGGCATGTTGGTGATCCTTGCGGGCATCCTGCCCACCACGGCCGCGTTCACGAACACGGAGATGGGCAAGCAGTGGTTCCAGAAAGCTGTCGGCTGGACCATTGCCTTCATCCTCTACAAACCCGCCGCGGCCATTGTCTACTCGGTCGCGTTCCTCCTCATGGGAAACAACACCGGGAAGAACGCCTTGACCGGATCCATCACCGGCTTCACGTTGATGGTCGTTGCCCTGTTCGCGTTGCCGGCACTCATGCGGTTCGTAACCCCGATGGTCGGGGCCGTCGCCTCCGGCGGGGGAGCCGGGGCAGGCGCGGCAGTGGGTGCCCTGGCTACAGGTGCCGTGTCCCTTGGCCGGGGCGGCAGCGGCAGAGGCAATGCCGCACCAACGCCGGCGAGCACGCAACCCAACCAGCCAGGCACGCCTCCGAAAGGCAGCAACGGAACACCTGGCCCGAAGGGAAACCGCGGCCAGCCAACGCCAGCCTCGACAAGTCCAGGTGGCCCTGGCGGAGCCACAACAACCGCGGGCACTGCAGGGGCGGCCACGGGAGCGGGCAAGGGAGCAGCAGCTGGTCCCGTAGGAGTCGCCGTCCTTGCAGGAACACAGATAGCCGGCCAGGTTTCACAGGCCGCACAGCAGACCGCGCAGGATTCAACCGGGCATGATTCACCCCAGGAGGGCCCCAGTGGCAGCAATTAATACCGAGTACAAGGAACCGTCCTACGGCAACTGGCGGGTACCGCGCTCAGCCGGTCTGGGGAACCTCGGCGCTATCGGCACCGGAATTGTCATGGCGGGGTTGTTGCTGGGCATCATCAGCTTCGCCATTTGGGGTCTATTCCCGGGCCTGGCTGTCCTGGCCGTGGCCGGGGTCAGCGCCCTGCTGCTCACGGTCAAGGACAAGCACGGCCAGTCCTTTGTGGACCGCTTCGCCACACGGGTCAGCTTCCGGATCTCCAGGTCCTCCGGGACGAATCTCTACCGGTCCGGCCCCCTGGGCGTGACACAGTGGGGCATGTACCAGCTGCCCGGGCTTGCCGCGAAGTCCACCCTGTACGAGTTCACGGACTCCTACAAGCGCCCGTTCGCGCTGCTGCATGTGCCGGCAACCAGCCACTTCACCGTGATCTTCTCCACCGAACCTGACGGCGCCTCACTGGTGGACCCTGAGCAGGTTGATGCGTGGGTGGCGAACTGGGGCGGCTGGCTCGCCGGGCTGGCGGATGAGGCCGGCCTGGACGCCGCGGCCGTGACGGTGGAGACCGCCCCGGATTCCGGGTACCGGCTCCGGAACGAAGTCATGATGAACATCGACCCGGACGCGCCGGCATTTGCCAAGGACATGCTGAGTGAAGTTGTGGATACCTACCCGGAAGGATCGGCCACGGTCCGCGCCTGGGTGTCCCTGACGTTCAACGCCTCCCTCCGTGCGGGATCGAAGAAGCGCACACCGGAAGATGTTGCCCGTGACCTCGCCTCGCGGATCCCGGGGCTCTCGGCCCGGCTGCAATCCACCGGCGCCGGTATCGCCCGGCCGATGTCCGCGCAGGAACTCTGCGAAGTTGTCCGGATCGCCTACGACCCGCCCGCCGCGTTGATCATTGATGAAGCCCATGCCGCCGGCTCTCCGGTGTCCCTGTCATGGGGCGAGGTCGGTCCGACCGCGACCCAGGCAAGCTGGGATACCTACCGGCACGATAGCGCCTTCTCGGCCTCCTGGACCATGACCGGCGCACCCCGAGGGTCCGTGAACTCCTCGGTCCTGTCCAGGCTGCTGGCCCCGCACGGCGACATCGACCGGAAGAGGATTTCACTGCTGTACCGCCCGATGGATTCTGCCCGGGCAGCTGCCGTGGTCGAGCGGGATCAGAACAACGCCAACGTCCGCATCACCTCCGGGACCCGGCCATCCGCGCGTGCCCTGGTTGATGCCCGCTCCGCTGTGCAGACCGCTCAGGAGGAAGCCCAGGGCGCCGGGCTGGTGAACTTCGGGATGGTCGTCACTGCCACCGTGACCGAACGGGAACGACTCGATGATGCCGTCGCCGCTGTGGAGCAGACCTCCGGTACCGCCCGGGTGTTGTTGCGCCGGGCCTACGGCGCGCAGGACACCGCGTTCGCGGCCTCCCTGCCGCTGGGCCTGGTCCTGCCCAAGCACATCCTGCTGCCTTCCGAGATCAGGGAGGCACTCTAATGGCCCGAACGAAAGGCAACTTCGCAGATTGGGCTGCTACGCTGCGCAAGCCGGTGACGGTCAAGCAGTCGGCCGTCGCCCGCGTACGGGGCGCCAGGATCCGCGAGCTGGCTCCCGGCTCGCGTGGGTGGGGCGGCCGCGGGGGAGGGGCCGCGGCACTGGTCCCGTCCGTGACGGAGTACCGGGGAACAACGGTTCAGGTCTGCGGGCTGTGGCCGTTCTCTTCCGGTGCGTCCTCGCCCATGATCGGCGTCCCGCTCGGACGCCACGAGGAAACCCAGGCCACGGTCTGCTGTGACCCGATCAGCTGGTTCCAGCGGGCACAGCTCATTTCCAACCCCTCGGCGTTCATTCTGGGCAAGCCCGGTCTGGGGAAGTCCACCCTGGTCCGGCGCATGTTCCTGGGGCTCTCCGCCCAGGGCGTCTACCCCCTGGTCCTGGGGGACCTGAAGGGCGAACACATCAAGGCCGTCAAGGCTCTCGGCGGGCAGATCATTTCCCTGGGCCGCGGCGTGGGCTACCTGAACATTCTTGATCCCGGCCAGGCCGTCGAGGTCGCCCAGCTCCTTCAGGCCAACGGCCACCACGAAGCCGCCACCCGGGTCCGGGCCGACGCCCACGGCCGGCGCCTGAACATGGTCGTCTCCCTGATCACGATCAGCCGGAACAACCCGCCCACGGACCAGGAGCAGACGATCCTGGACCGGGCACTGCGGGTCCTCGATGACCGGTTCGAGGGCGTCCCGGTCCTGAAGGACCTTCTGGACGTGATCATCTCCGCTCCGGATGAGCTGCGCCAGGTCGCCCTGGACCGCGGTGACATGACCGTCTACCTGCAGGAAACCCGGGCGCTGGAGGCAACCCTGCTGGGCCTGACCGGGGGAGGGAAGCTGGGGGAAATCTTCTCCCGGCAGACCACCAACCCCATGAAACGTGACCGGGCCGTGGTCTTCGACGTCTCCAGCATCGACGAGACAGAGACGGACCTGCAGGCCGCCGTGCTGCTCGCGTGTTGGTCCTACGGCTTCGGCACGGTCAACGTCGCCAACGCCCTGGCAGACGCCGGGCTGGAGCCGCGCCGGAACTACTTCGTGGTCCTGGATGAGCTGTGGCGGGCGCTGCGCGCGGGTAAGGGCATAGTGGACCGGGTGGACGCCCTGACCCGTTTGAACCGCTCTGTGGGCGTCGGGCAGATCATGATTTCCCACACCATGTCCGACCTGCTGGCGCTGCCGGCGGAAGAGGACCGGATGAAGGCCCGCGGCTTCGTGGAGCGTTCTGGCATGGTGATCTGCGGCGGTCTGCCCGCTTCGGAGATGCCGCTGCTGACCTCCGCCATTCCGTTGTCCCGGCAGGAGCAGCAGAAACTCATCGGGTGGCAGGACCCGCCCGCATGGGACTCACGCGGGGTCGACGTCGAACCCCCGGGCCGGGGGAAGTTCCTGATCAAGGTCGGCGGCCGCCCGGGAATCCCCGTCCGGATCGGGCTCACCTCGATCGAGCAGGACGAGGGATTGAACGACACCAACACCCGATGGAGCAAACCCGCCGAGTCGCTCATGGAGGCCGCCTCTCCGCAGCTGCCCGTGGACGGGGGGACACCGTGAGTGCACCGAACCGCAAAGGAATGGGCCTCGGAGATGCGCTGCTGGTCTGGTTGGCCATCGGCTTGATCGTCGTCTTTGGCGGCGGGACCTACGCCGCCGTGCATCTGGGCTCCTGGATGGCCGGCATCGCCGCACCCCCGGCCCAGCCCATTGATCTGATCGCCGGGCTCATCAAGGGCCGGGTGCCCTGGCCCGTCCAGTCCACCGTTGCCGCCGCCCTCATGGCCGGCATGGTCCTGGTCCTGGCCATCGTCGTGCTGCTGGCCTGGAAGAAGGGCGCGTCCAAGCGTGCCCGGGTCGATAAGGCCGCCCGGTACCTGGGGCGAGGGAAATCCCTGGCCGCGTTCTCCGAGAAAGGCGCCCAAGCCACGGCCGAGCGCCTCGGCGTGAAAGACGCCCCGGGCATCGTGGTCGGCAAGGTGGTCTCCACCGGCCAGCCGTTCATCCAGTCCTGGGAAGACCTCAGCATCGACATCTGGGGGCCACGGACAGGTAAGTCGACCTCACGGGTCATGCCCGCGATCCTGGACGCACCCGGCGCTGTGGTCTCGACCTCGAACAAACGCGACGTCGTGGACGGCACCCGCGGCGTCCGGATCCTGACCGCTCCGGTGTGGGTGTTCGATCCTCAGAAGATCGCCCAGGAAGAACCGGACTGGTGGTGGAACCCGCTCTCCTACGTTACGGACGAAGAGAAGGCCTACAAACTCACCCAGCACTTCGCCGCCGGCTCCCGGCTCCCCGGATCCAAACCGGATGCCTACTTCGACCCCAAAGCCGAAGACATCCTCTCCTCGTACTTCCTCGCGGCCGCGCTGGGGGAGCTGCCGATCACCCAGGTGTATCTGTGGGTGACGGAGCAGGTCAGCCAGGAACCCATCGAAATCCTCAAAGACCACGACTACGAGCTGCAATACAAGGGCCTGGAGTCCACCCTGAAGCTGGCCGACAAGCAGCGCGACGGGATCTTCGGCACCGCCGAAAAGATGATCCAATGCCTCAAGAGCAGGAACACGCTGCGCTGGGTCGCCCCCGCCCGCGGCGCGACGGTGGCCACGGATCCCCGCCGCCGGTTCAACCCGCACGCCTTCGCCGCCTCCCGGGAGACGATCTACATCCTCTCCAAGGAAGGGCCCGGCTCGGCCGCGCCACTGACCACGGCCCTGACCGTGGCCATCGCCGAGGCCATGGAGGAACGGGCCGAACGCAGCGGCGGCCGCCTGCCCAAACCTGCACTGTTCGCCCTCGATGAGCTGGCCAACGTCGTCCGCTGGGCCGGGCTGCCGGACCAGTTCAGCCACTACGGCTCCAAGGGCCTGATCGTCATGGCCATCCTGCAGTCCTGGTCCCAGGGCGTCGAACTCTGGGGGGAGGCGAACATGCGTAAAATCTTCTCAGCCGCGAACGTCAAGGTCTACGGCGGGGGAGTGGCCGAAGAAGGCTTCCTCCGGGCACTCTCGGACCTGATCGGGGACTACAGCTACACCAATGTCTCCGTCTCCTCCGGCAAGTCCGGGTCCAGCCGCTCCCGCCAAGAGGGCAAGGAACGCATTTTCGATGTCTCCAACCTCGCGGAGCTGGACCGCGGCCGCGCCGTCGTCCTCGCCTCCGGTGCGCCGGCCACGCTGGTCCGGACCATGCCCTGGTACACCGGCCGGCACAAAGACGCCGTCGAGGCGTCCATCAAGAAGCACAGCCCCCGACCCGAAGAAGAGGATGTCCCGGTTTCTGCTGCGCCGGTCGCTAATCCCTGGGTCACGGGATAGGAGGTTCTGAGATGACTACCGACATCGGCCGCTTCAGCTCAAGCGACACAGAAACACGTGTGGAGACCCCGGCAGGAGAGCAGAAGCCAGCTGAACTGGTCTACGGCTCAGCCGAAGAGTTCCTGCACGAGCAGTTACTGCCAACGTACGTCCGCGACGTCGACGGCCGCGCCGCGAAATGGTGCATCGAGTGGTACTTCCACCCCGAAGCCGTCTCCCGCGTAGAGGCACTGTGGCGGGCCTGGGAACACCTCAGACTGGACGGAGCGACCGGCATCAGCGTCTGGTTCAAGGACCACGCGGACCACCACATGAGCGTGATGCTCGACCCGCGCGGCCCGTTCTACAAATGCGATATGCAAAAACACCGCGACCCCGAACACCTCGAACCCAAGAAGGCGCCGGAGGGCTGGTTCCCCAACGTGCGGACGCAGGGAACCTAGCGAAACCACCTCGCACGGGATGAGAGCGGGGAAACGCAATGGTCCCGGTTCTCCATAGCCCGGACGTACTTCGTCAAGGGGACGGGGCTGTGCAGGGCTTTAATGGCAGTTGTGGCTTTGAGTACGATGCTGCCCTTCTTTTCTCAGCTTTAGAGCATGTCGAATTCTGAGACGAGCTCCGCCCGGCCCTCTTCGAGCCGATACGCGACGCCGATCACGGCTGTGGAGGAATTGTCCACGGCGGTGGAGATCACTTGTGAACTTTCCAGGAGCCGGGCCGCGGTCTGTCTGGCGTGTTCAACGACCATGTCGTTGATGTCCGTCTTGTCCTCGCGCAGCGAGGTCAGCACCGAAGGGGTGATCCGTTCGACGAGGTCGCGGATGAAACCCGGGGGCATCTGCCCGGTTTCCACCGCATTTTTGGTGGCCGTGACGGCACCGCAGTTGTCATGTCCGAGGACGACGATCAACGGGACGTTCAGCACCGATACGCCGTATTCGAGCGATCCCAGAACGGCGTCGTCGATCACATGCCCGGCTGTGCGCACCACGAAGGCGTCGCCGAGGCCGAGGTCGAAAATGATCTCCGCAGCCAGCCGGGAGTCCGAGCATCCGAAGATGACCGCAAAGGGGTTTTGTGAGTTCACCAACGCGCTGCGCCGGGAGGCGTCCTGGTTCGGGTGCAGCGTCTCTCCGGAGACGAAACGGTTGTTGCCGGCGAGCAGACGCTGCCATGCTTCGGCTGGGCTGATTTGGTTGGTCACCTCCCTTACTTTACCGGGGCGTCCCGGTTTCATGGCCTGGCGGGGTACTTTGGTGGCCGGCTCGACGGCCACGCCGTCCGGGCCGGACATGGACTCGCGCTGTCTTCTCGTGACCGAAGCCCGAACGAGGCAATCAATAATGTGGGGCCGTTTCCGTCAAGTCGGCCTTTTGGGCAGGGGAGGTAGACCTTGCCGCCGGTTTCGCGGAATTCGGCGGATTTAGTGTTCATTCCTGCGATGGCTTCCTGCTCGGACATGCCTCCGAGCTGGTCGCGGATGTCCTGGAGAGCCGCATGGAGCAGAACTTGGGTCCGCACATGGAGGAGAAGTGTGCCGTCTTGGCCGGTTCTGCCGGCAGGGTCTCGTCGTGGAAAGCCTCGGCCGTTTGCGGGTCCAGGGAGAGGGCGAACTGGTCCCGCCAGCGGAATTCGAACCGGGCCTTGGACAGGGCGTCGTCGCGTTCGTGCGCGCCGGAGTGGCCTTTGGCGAGGTCGGCGGCGTGGGCGGCGATCTTGTAGGTGATGACTCCGGTTTTGACGTCGTCTTTGTTCGGCAGCCCGAGGTGTTCTTTGGGCGTGACGTAGCAGAGCATCGCGGTGCCGTACCGGGCGATCTCGGTGGCGCCGATGGCTGAGGTGATGTGGTCATAGCCCGATGCGATGTCTGTGACCAGCGGGCCGAGGGTGTAGAAGGGGGCGCCGTCGCAGAGTTCCTGCTGGCGTTCGTTTTCCCGGACGAGGTGGAAGGGGATGGGGTGGCTTGCGAAAAAGTGAAATATCCAACGCTAGTGCCCCGTAGTGCGCGGTTGGGTGGATATGGGTCTAGAGGCGGAGTGTTATTTCGGGGGTGGAGGCGCGTGAGCAGCACAGGGCGATGCTTGTGTTTGATGCTTTTTCTGCTGGGGTCTGGAAGTCGTCTCTGTGGTCGGGGGTGCCGGCCAGGACGGGGGTGAGGCAGGTCCCGCATAGTCCTTGGTTGCAGGAGAGTTCGATGGGTACGCCGTGCTCGAGAAGGGTTTCGGCGATGGTTTTTCCGCCCGGGACGGGGTAGAGCTTTCCGGTGCTGCTGAGCCGTACGGCGAAGGTTTGCCCGGGTGGGCCGGGAAGCGGGTTCGGTTCCGGGGTGAACCGCTCGGAATGGAGCCGTTGGGGGTCGATCCCTGTTGTTGCGGCGTGTTTCCTGGTGGTGTCGATGAATCCGTCTGGTCCGCAGATGTAGAAGCGGGTGCCCGCCGGGTGGCCGGTGATGACGTCAGGGATGGCTGCCCGGGCGGTGCGTTCCGGGTGGGGAAGATGAAACGTTGTGAATTCGGCGGCCGGCCGCGTTTTGATGTAATCGGCCAGCACCATCCGTTCCGCGCTTGAGGCGAAGCAGTGCAGCTCGAAGTCCTGTCCTTGGCTTGAGAGTGTTTCGGCCATGGCCAGAAGCGGTGTCACTCCGATTCCACCGGCCAATAGAAGGGTCTTGGGGGCCGGTTCAAGGGGGAAATGGTTGCGGGGGGTCGAGATCTGGACGTTGTCACCGGCTTGCAGGGTGTTGTGGATGTGTGTTGAGCCGCCGCGGCCTTCGGGGGCGGCCTGCACGCAGATGAGGTAGCGGTGGGTTTCCCCGGGCGGGTTGCAGAGCGAATATTGCCGGATGTATCCGCCCAGGTGCAGGTCGATGTGGGCTCCGGCCTGTGCTGCGGGGAGCCCGGCCTCGGCCGCCGGCCCCTTGGCCCACCATCTTCGGGTCGGTGCCGGCGGGCGTAGTTCGATGAGCACGGCGTTCTCCGAGGCGGCACTGATCGCGTGCACGCGGGCTGTGAGGGTGTTCCGTGGTCTGTGCAGTGTGGTCATTGGGCTGTTTCTATCCAAAATTGACCAGGGGAAGGAAGAGCGCCGCCATGCCTGTTGCCATCAGAAGGTTCCATGCTGCATCGGCGGTGGCGCGGAGCCCGGGCCCGGTTCGACGGTGCGGTGATGTTGCACCGGCCAGGGTTGAGCCGAGGTAGAACAACGCGGCAATGCCGAACCCGGCGGCGCAGGCGGCGGACAGGACGGAGGCCCATAACGGAGTAGCCATGGCAGAGGCCATGGAGTGGGCCGGCATGTCCATCCCCGGCATGGACGCCATGGGGCCCGTGCCGGGTGTGTTCCCGGTTCCGGAAGTGGCGGCACGCATGGCCGCGGCCATGGCGACCATCGCCGCCATCATTGCGCCGTGGAACGCCAGCGTTCCCCTGCCCCCGTGGTGGCTGTCGAGGGCCCTGTCGGACCGCTGCCGGGTGGGGTGGGCGGCAAAGAGGTAGATGAACCAGAGCGCGGCCAGGGAAAAGACTGCCATCTGGGGTACCAGGAGCAGGCTCATGCCCCATGGCCAGATCATCGCTGCCATGGCGGCCGCCATGAGGGCATGTGCGCCGTGACTGATGCGTTCGTGCACGGCTGATGGTTTCACGGTCCGGAACAGGGAATACGCGCCCGTGAGGATGAAGATTGCACAGAGCAGCCATTGGGCAACGGGGTTGGTGATCATCGGAGGCTCCAAGGGTGGGAGGGTGTGGCAGCCGGTCCGGCTGCCACACCGGGCTAGTTGGTGTTGAGAAGGCGGCGCAGGGCCGGGACCCGCCGGATGACCAGTGCGTCGATCAGGAGGATGATGACCAGGGAGATGCCGAAGACGGGCAGTGCGACCGCGAGCACTGCCAGCACTGCAGCGAGTCCCCAGGAGGAGTAAACGGGCATGCGTCCCTTGGGCGCGGCGATGCCTGTCTGGCCTTTCCTGCGCCGCCACCACATGACGGGGGCGGAAGCGCACAGAAAGAGCACCGCGAGGCAGAAGGCTGTTGACGCGGTCGAGCTCAGGGCGCCGAAACGGCGGCCTTCATGGATCGCGATACCTTGGGAGACGGCCTGCGCGACGGGGCTGTAGTCGTTGTAGGCGTAGGTGGTGATCACCTTGCCGGTGTATTGGTCCACATGGGCTGCGGCTTCCTTGGATACGTCCGTGTAGGCGGGGTTTGCGCTGTCATGCCATTGGTCGCCCAACACGCTGTAGACCCCCGTTGGCCCCTCCGGGAACGCGATGAAGTATGGCTGGGGGATCCCCGCGGCCGCGGCGGCGGTGACCGCAGCATCGACGCCGACCTTGCCGTCGGCGCCCACGGCGGTCTTCGGAACGGTGTCCTGGCTGATGGCCCAGCCGGGGGCGTTGGTTGTTCCGTCGCTCTTGGCCAGGGTCTTCCCGAGGGTCGATGTGGCGCCGGGGTCATTGCCCCACAGGCTCAGGCCGTGTCCGGCTGCCCACGATTGGACGCTCGAGCCCCATACCTGTGTCCAGGGCAGGCCGGAGACGACCAGGAAGAGGATTCCCAGCCCGGCCAGGGCCCCGGCCCAGGCGTGCGTGGTGGAGAGCCGGGCACCCCGCGCTTTACGGAGCACCCGTTGGCGGCGTGCCTTCCAACCCTTGAAGAACAGGTAGTAGCCGCTGACGGCCATGACGATCGCCCAGCACGCGGCCAGTTCCATGGCGATGCCGCCGAAGGCGGTCGAGGTGAAGTTCTTGTGCCAGGCGCTGGCATAGTTCGAGGGCAGGTCCAGCGGGGCCAGGTCACCGGTGACCTGGCCGGTGTAGGGGTTGACGTAGACGTTCCGGAGCCCGCCGCCGACGGTGGTCGCGAAAATCGTCGCGGTGCCCTCCGTCCCGTCGGTGAGTGAGGCGATGGTCCGGGTGGGGAACGCGGCTTCGACGGCGGCTTCCTGCTGCGAGAGCGGAAGGCGGTGCGCCCCGGGCGGGACGTCCACGACGATGACGCCCGGATGGAAAATCGGGTCAATCTGGGCCTTGTAAAGCATCACCAGCCCCGAGAGAGACAGGACGAACAGGGCCGGAATCACCAGCAGGGACGCGTAGAAATGCCAGCGCCAGAAAGCGGCGAACCAGTTGCGGTTGCGTGTTCCGGGCAGACGTGTGGCCGGAACAGCCGCATCCGCCTGGACCGGTGGATGCGGATCAGTGACGAGGGAAGGCAAAGGATCTCCTGGAAGGCGGGCAATGATTCACGTAGACTCTACAAGATGTAGAGCATGAACTCTACAAGTTGTAGAGTTCATGTTCCGGTTGCCGGCTGCCGCGGGCTCCTGGGGGGCCGGTGGGCGGTGGTGGCCAACGGTAGAATCTTGCGTGGAGGTATGGATGTCTGAACGACGGATGCGGGGTGAACTTGAGGCCTCGGTGATGCGCATTTTGTGGGATTCGGCGGTGCCGCTGAGCGTCCGCGATATACAGGGTGGCTTTGGTGCCGGCCCGGGACCGGCGGTGACGACCTTGTTGACGGTTTTGGAACGGCTGCGGCTCAAGGGGCAGGTCAGGCGCGGGGAGGCAGTGGGGGGCGTGCGGTACTACAGCGCCGCCGAGTCGGAGTCCGGGATTGTCTCCCGGGCGATGCTCAATGCGCTGACGGAGAGCAGTGACCGGGCCGCGGCACTGCTGAATTTTGCCGGCGATCTGGGCGAGGACGACGTGGACCTGCTTCGCAGGGCGCTGGGCAGGCGGGGCCGGGCAGAGGGGAACCGCGGCGAATGATCGGCGTGCTGGGCCTGCTGTGCTATTGCGCGGCGACAGTGCTGCTGGCGCCGGTGGTGCTGATGGCCGGTGCCTGGCAGGTCCGTCGCCCCAGGCTGGCGCTGGGGCTGTGGCATGGCGTGTTCGCCAGCGGTCTGGTAGCGGCAGGCGCGAGTTTGGCCTGGTCTGTCCTGGAGGGAGTGCGCGTCAATTTCAGCACGCCCGCGGCCGGCACGCCCTGGATCTTGCCGACCGTGCTCGTGCTCACGGGCTGGATCAGCCTGGGTGTTGTCGGCGCCGTTGCTGCCTTGGTGCTCCAACGGGCGGAATCGATTCTGATCGTGGACAGGCAGTCCCATGGCACGGTGGCGGCGTTGCTGGAGCTTGCCGCCGTCCGGACCACCCTGGTGGGCCGGACCCGGGTGAGCTTTGTCAGCGTTGAGGAGCCCGTGGCGTTCGCGGCCCCGGGGCTGAACACGATCATCATCTCGACTGTTCTCGAAGAGGTCCTGGACCCGGCGGAGCTGAGGGCGGTCATCGAACACGAACGCACCCATTTGCTCCAGCGCCACGGGCTGGTCAAACGCCTGGCCCGGCTCAACAGTGCCTGTCTTCCGGGAGTTCTGTGTGCGCGCCGTTTCGAGCGGGCCACCAATACGCTCCTTGAATTGATTGCCGATGACCGGGCGGCCCGTGTTTGCGGGCACCGGGCCGTGTCTGCGGCGCTGGCCAAGCTTGCCGTGATCCGTGAGCGTGAATCCATGCTCCTGCGCGCAGAGCGCCTCGCGGCCCGCAGCGGCCTGGGCTCCGGGCGCCGCGGTGTGGCTGCGGCCGGCCTCACCACCCGCAGCGACGGGATCATCCGCACGGACTGACCGGGGTATCCCCGCCCCGCCCGGCGGAGCTTCCTGCTAGCCCGTGCGGGTTTGCTCGCGGACGGGCTCAAAATTGCGCAGGCGCAGGCTGTTGGAAATGACCAGCATCGAGGACAGGGCCATAGCCGCCGCCGCGATCAACGGGTTGAGCAGGCCGCACGCGGCGATGGGGATGGCTGCGACGTTGTAGCCGAAGGCCCAGATCAGGTTGATCCGGATGGTCCGCAGGGTCCTGCGCGAGAGCAGCACCGCGTCGGTGACGGTCTGAAGGTCGTCCCGGACCAGGATAATATCGGCGGATTTCATGGCAATGTCCGTGCCCCGCACCATGGCCATGCCCAGGTTCGCGGTGGCCAGGGCCGCGGCGTCGTTGACGCCGTCGCCCACCATGGCCACCCGGCGGCCCTGGGCCTGCAGCCGTGCAATCGCGGCGCTCTTTTGAGCCGGAAGAACCTCTGCATACACTTCATCGACCCCGATCCGGCGGGCTACCGCGGACGCCGGGCCATGGGCATCGCCGCTAAGAAGCACCGTGCGCAGGCCGAGCTGCTTCAGCGAACGAATCGTCGCGGCCGCCGAGGTCTTCACCGTGTCCGAGCACGCAAAGATTCCGGCCGGCCGGCCATCAACGGCGACAAGGACCACCGTTGCCCCCTCTGAGTGAAGGACCGCTATCCGGGAATCAACGGCGCCGGGCACCTCGATGCCGCGGGCATGGAGGAGATTGGGGCTTCCGACGAGGACCGCGGCCCCGTTGATCAGGGCGCCGGCGCCAAGCCCCGGCATGGTTTCAAAACTGCTGACCGGTGGCAGCACCGCGCCTTCCAGCGTGGCCGCCTCGGTGATGGCCCGGCCCAGGGCGTGTTCGGACCCGGATTCCACAGCCGCGGCCAGGGCGAGCAGTTCCCGGCGGGAATAGCCGTCCAGTGGCTCCACGGCCGTGACCTGAATCGTTCCGGTGGTCACGGTGCCGGTCTTGTCAAAGACGACGGTATCGATGACTCCGCTTGCCTCCAGGGCATCCTGGCCTTTGATCAGGATACCCAGCTGCCCGCCACGGCCCACCCCGACCATCAGCGCCGTGGGTGTGGCCAGGCCCAGCGAGCAGGGGCACGCGATGATCAGCACCGCTATCCCGGCGCCGAACGCGTCACGCGGTTCGGCGCCGCTCAGGAACCAGACCAGCATCACGGCCGCGGCAATGCCGATGACGAGTGGAATGAAGATCCCCGCGACCTTGTCCGCCAGCGCCTGGACCGAGGCTTTGCGGTGCTGGGCCTGTTCGGCGATCGCCGCCATTTGCGCCAGCTGGGTGTGGGTTCCGACGGATTCGGCGAGCACCTCGATCCTGCCGCCGATGTTCACGGTGCCGCCGATGACCTGATCGCCGGGACCGGCCTGGGCCGGAAGCGATTCGCCCGTCATCGAGCTGGTGTCGATCGACGTCGTGCCTGCGCTGATGCTGCCGTCCGCGGCGATCCGCTCGCCCGGCAGGACCACAAACGTGTCCCCGGCCCGGAGCTGGCCGATCGGAAGCAAAACCTCGGCCCCGGCACGGCGCACGCGCACCTCTTTGGTGGAGAGACGGCCCAGGGCGTTCAGCACATCCCCGGCCCGTCGGCGCGAGCGTGCCTCGAAATAGCGGCCGCCGAGCTGGAACGTGATCATCCCGGCGGCCACGTCCAGGTAGATCGAGTCCGCGCCCTGGGGTGTCACGCCGAACCCGAGCCAGTACCCGGGGCCGGCGGAGGAGCCGAAGATCAGGGTGAACACTGCCCAGCCAAAGGACGCGATGCTGCCCAAGGAGACCAGGGTGTCCATGCTCAGACTGGCCTGCCTGAACCCCCGCACGGTGGCTTGGTGGAACGGCAAGGCAGCCCAGGTCACGATCGGCACGGCCAGCAAAACGCACAACAGCTGCCAGTGCGGAAACCTCCACCCCGGGACCAGGGCCAGCATGATCGTCAGGTCGCACAACGGAACGCTCAGGATGGCCGAGACTGCCAGGCGGCGCCGGAGCGAGGAGATCCGGATGGCGGTCGCGCGCGCCGTCCACTCGTCATCGTCCGGCACCCGGACCCTGGCCGTGTAGCCGGCGTGCTTCACCGCCAGGACCGCGGCGTCGGCAACGCCGGGGGCGTCGCTGTGGACGATGGCGCGTTCGGTCGCGTAGTTCACGGTCGCCGCGATACCGTCGACCTTGTTGAGTTTGCGCTCGATCCGTGCCGCGCACGCCGCGCAACTCATGCCCCCGATCTCCAGCTCGACCCAGTTTTCCTCGCCGGGTGTCAACGTTTCAACGCTCATCGGGCAGCCTCCCTGGGCCGTGGTGGAAGTTTTGACGCTCGGAAAGGGATGCGAGCATGTCGTTGTACGCGGAAAAACTTTCATCCATTCCTGCATCCAGATGCCGGTCGATCCGGCGGGAACGGCGTTTGTCCTGGGCGGACCACTGGCCCAGCAACGCCAGCACCACCACCAAAAGCGGGATCTCCCCCGCGGCCCAGGCGATCCCGCCGCCGAGGTACTGGTCCGCATGCAGGTCCGTTAGCCAGGGCCGGCCCAGGTAGAGGTAGAACTGCTCGGCGATGATGGCGTTGCTGCTCATGACGGCGACGCCAAAGAAGGCATGGAACGGCATCGCGGCCAGCACCATGCCCAGTTTCGCGATGTGCGGCAGGGGCCGGGGCGGCATGTCCACGCCGATGACAAGGCTGTAGAACAGGTAACCGACCACCAGAAGATGGAGGTTGAACAGCTGGTGCGCCCAGTGGTAGCGCATCGCCTGTTCGAACAACGGGGTGAAATACAGGACGTAGTAGGAACTGACAAACTCGATGAAAACCCACAACGGGTTGTACAGGTGGCGGAAGAGCGGCCAATGCAGGAACGCATTGATCCACTCATGGGCGCCCGCCGGGCCGGAGCCCCTGCTTGCCCTGGTGGCCCGAAGAGCCAGGGTCACCGGGCCGCCCATGACCAGCAGCACCGGGCACAACATGTTCAGGCTCATGTGCAGGATCATGTGCAGGCTAAAGGCGGCATCCGCGTACTGGCCCAGACCCGAAGACGTGGTGCATACCACGGCGAACCAGCCAAGTACCCAGCTCACGGTCCGCCCCCACGCCCACTTATCACCGCGGCGGCGCAGACGGATCACCCCCGCCAGGTACACGGCAACGGCCGCGGCGGAAATCACCGCGAAAAGAGTGTTCAGGCGCCAGTCAAAGGCAAGCACCGCGAGGGCAGGAGCGGCCGAGACGTCATAGCCGAAGAACAGCTCCATGATGGAGGAAGGCACGAAAAACTGGGGCGGGGGGATCCTTGTCATCGCCACGTTGACCCCGACGAAAAGGGCCATCAGCAGAGCTGCCCTGAGCACATAGCGGCCAAGCCCCGGCCCGGGGCGGGTCCGGGCGCGACCGGGCCTGCTCCACGCCAAAAGGTTCAGCCCCAGCGCCGCCAGCAAGCCCGCTTCCGCCAGGAAACACCAGCCCGTCGGAGTCGAAAGCGGCGCGGTTCCGTCAAGTTCGAACCAGGCAACAACCAGCACCGCGCCCAGGCTGACCGGCCAGCAGACCGCGCAGACACGCCGATACCGCCTCACGGTGGCAGCAGAAGGCCTGTGACCGCCCAACAAACGAAACAACAGGACCGCCGTCGTTCCAAAAAACACCGCCGTCGCCGGCACACCGAACATGGTTGCGTCCCCGCCGAAATCGTGGTTCGGCCCCACCAGCACCTGGGTGACCAGAAACGGTGCCAGCAGGGCCGCGAACCCCAGGCCCAGGCTGAACACCGCGACCGCCCACGACCGCGAAAAGTTCGACGTGATGACGATGACGGCGACCAAAACGGCCGAGACAATCCACGCACCCGGCAGATACGAGGCCTGGACCAGGTAACCCAAGGCGCCCGGTGCCAGGGCTTGCAGGAGCGGGTATCCGTTGGCATCAGCGCCGTCCACGGCAATGAGGAGAACCGAGGCCAGCAGCCACACCGTCGAGCTGACCCGCACCATCCGCAACTCGCTCCACGGGTCCAACAGGAGCCGCTCAGAGCCCGCCCGGACCCGGAGGAACGCGGCGTGGAAGAGCGCTCCCACACACACCGTGGCCGCCAACTGGACCACCACCCATAAACCCGTACTCGCGACCGCCGTCAGGACGCCGGGATAGTCCCGGGACAGCTCGGCATACCCGCGCCGGCCCATGCCGACCGCCGTGCCCACCGCAACCCCCGACGCAATGAGTCCAAGGAGCCACGGAACCGCGCGCCCGGACAGCTTGCCGGAGGAAAAAGGGACCGAAGGGGAAGGCAAAACGGTCTCCGGCAATCGCGTGCTCACACAGGTCTCCACTTCACTATCCGGCCGTTGCAACCCCCATTGAACGTTTGCGGCGGGGACCCGCCCGACACAAAAAGATATTCTACATCAAGTAGAGCACGTGGGCTTGGCCCAGAGCCCCGCAGGGATTCCTCCCGGCGCCCCCCGGCACTGTTGCCGACGGCGAACCAGTGTCACGTGGTGGTTTAGAGAAGCCCGACCTGGGTCATCAGCTCGGTGACTTTCTCGCTGTTGAGCTTGGCCGGGTCTACCGAAGGAGCTTGGAGATCCTTCAGGGGTACGAGCTTGGGGTTGGCCGGCACGTCGGAGCCAACGGTGTATTCAAAGGAGACGCCGTTCTGGAGGACCTGCTGGCCCACTTTGCCCGTAATGAACTTTAGGAACTGCTGGGCCTGGGCCTGCTTTTTGCTGGACGCCAGGACGGCGCCTCCGGAGACGCTGACGAACGCGCCCGGGTCCTGGTTTTTGAAGTAGTGGAGCTCGACGTTCTTGCTGTTTTCGCCGGTCTTGGCCTGGTCCACGAAGGAGTAGTAGTGGTACAGCACGCCTGCGTCGACTTCGCCGGAGTTCACGGCCGCGAGCACCGGGGTGTCGTCCTTGTAGGACTTGAAGTTGCTTTTGGCCGCTTCCAGCCACTTCTGGGTTGCGTCTTCTCCCTTGAGGGCAAGCATGGCGCTGACGATGGCCTGGAAATCCGCGCCGCCAGTGGACGCGCCGATGCGTCCCTTCCATGACGGGTCCGCGAGGTCCATCAAGGACTTGGGGAGCTGGTCGGTGGTGAGCTTGTTCTTGTTGTAGGCAAGCACAGTAGAGCGGGCCGCGACGCCGGTCCAGTCTCCGGTGGAGGGCCGGTACTGGGCCGGAACCTGCGCCAGGGTTGCCTGGTCGACCGGGGCGAGCAAGCCTGCACCTGCCACACGGACCATGGCCGGGGAGTTTTCCGTGAGGAAGACGTCCGCGGGCGAGTTCTTGCCTTCCTCACTGAGCTGGTTGCTCATTTCAAGGTCGTCACCGTTGCGGATCCTGACCTTGATTCCCGTTTCCTTCGTGAAGGCGTCCACCCATGCGCCGGTGAGGTTCTCGTGCTGGGCGTTGTAGACGACGATGCCGTCGTCGCCGGATGCCGCACCGGAGCCGCCGGTGGCGGTTCCGGTGGGTGAGCCGGTGCACGCCGAAAGTGCCAGCAGCGTGGCCGTCGCGGCGGCGAGGGCCGTTGCGGGTTTGATGCCGAATTTCATGGGGGCCTTTCGAAAGGCTCCGGTCTCGGACCGGAGTGGTGGGGGTGGATGTCCGGGGATGATCCGGCGCTTCGGGGGTGTGCAGGACCCGGGCTCGCGCGTTTTTTAGGTGAACAGGCCCTGTCCGAGGAAGCCGTTGTTGTCTTTGACGCCGGGCAGGCCGATGAAGTAGCCGCCGCCGAAAGGCTGGATGTAGTCCGTCATGGGTTCGTTGATCAGCCGGGTCTGGGCGGCTTCGAACTGGGTTTGGATGTTCTGCTGGTAGCTGGCGAAGATGAGCCCGGCCTGCATGTTGCCGTTCAGGTCAATGCCGAGGTCGTAGTTGTAGCCGCGGCGCAGGAACCGTGAGCTGTCCGTGTCCGGGGTGCGGGGGTTGGCCAGACGGATGTGGGCATCCAGCGGGATGGTTTCGCCCTTGGGGTCGTTGGCGTAATCGGGCTTGTCGTTTTCGTTCACCGCGCCCAGCGGGGCCCCGCTGGCGCGGTGCCGGCCGATCATGGTGTCCTGTTCGTCCAGGCCGACGCGGTCCCAGAACTCGACAAGCATCCTGATCAGGCGCACCACGATGAAGGTTCCACCCAGTGCCCAGTCCGGTTGGCCGGAGTCATTGCCGATCCAGACCAGCGGTTCCTGCGGTGCCGGGTTGACGATGCCGTCCTTGTAGCCGAACAGGTTCCTGGGCGCGCCGGAGGGCCTGGGTGCTGATTGGAATCCGTTGATCTTCCATTGCAGCTGCATGGCCCCGCGGGTGGCCTTGGTGATGTCCCGCAGCGCGTAGTGGATCATGTCCGTCGAGTCCGCGCAGAGCTGAAGGAGCAGGTCCCCGCCCATCCAGGCCTGATCCGGGGCATCGTTGGGGAAGATTTTCATCTCCGTGAGCCCTTTGGGTTTCTTGCCGGCCAGCCCGTAGGCGGCATTGTCGAAGACGCTCGATGCCAGGCCGACGGTCATGGTGAAGGAACACGGCGGAACATCCTCTCCGAGGATTCCTGAATTCACGGGCGGGCCTCCGCTCACAGGGGGCAGCTCCGTGGAGAGCACCGGCGCATCCGCACGCTGTCCGGCGGCCAGGTGCGTTCCCTTCGTGGAGAGGGTCTGCAGCAGGGCCTTGAGTTCTTCCCGGTCCTTGGCCAGGACCCGGAACGCTGCGAAGCAGGCGTGCTGCTGCTGGGAGGCGGGCCGGTAGATGCCCGCCTGGTTGATGCCATGAAAATCAACAGCTGTCTCTTCCGGAGCCGGAACGGGATCCGCGGGGCCGGTCCGGGACGCCGTGGACACGGCCACGGCCGTCAGGGCGGCGGCCGCCGTTCCTGTTCCGGCGCCAAGAAGGAAGGACCGCCGTCGCAAACCGGAGTGGGGCCCGGTGGCGGTCTCCGGCGTCGTTGTCCCGGTCTGGGGCAGGTTTTGCTTGTTTTTTCTCATTGTTTCTCAGTCTTCGGTGGCGAACATGGCAGGGACGTAGGCCAGGGTTTCCAGGGCGCGGCCGATGGCGCCGTTAACGGGCTGGCGCAAGGACAGCGGCACCGTCCTGTAATCGGGCCAGCGGCCGTTCGTCCTGGTGGCGTTCAAGGCGGCGTCCAGGGAGTCCAGTTCCGCCGCAATGGTGGCGGTGTATCCGCGCTTTTGCCCGTCGATGAGCGTGCTCAGCAGTGTCAGCACCACCCGCGTGCCCGAGACATCGGCCGAGGTCAGGGCCAGGGACATCCCGGAGCCTTGATCGTTGTTTCCGCTCAGGTTGTCCCTGAGCGAGTCCTCCAGGATTTCGTGGCAGCGAAGGGGCATGTCCGACGGCGCGACAGTGAGCTCCGGCAACTTCGCAACCAGCTTGCCGACATTCGTGCCGAGTTCCCCCAGCACGGGCATCAACTCCGCCGGCCCCTGCCCGTGGTACAGGCCGTATTCCACCCGGTGCAGACCCGTGAACCCGGGATCGGACGGCCCCGCGGCAAACCCGGACGGCAGAGCATTGATGGCCGCTCCGAGGTCACCGAAGCTTCCGTAGGCGGCGCCGACTTCCTGCCACGTCAGCTGGGCGGCCAGCCATTGCTCCCGCGCCGCCTCCAGGTCATTGTTACCGACGGAGGCCTTCAGGGTCAGGATCTGGGTTCCCAGGTCGGCAAGTTTGGCGCCGACATAGGCCTGGTAGGAGGCCAGGGCTTCATCCATGGTCCCGGCAGGAACAGGCGGGGAGAGCGTAGCGGTCGCGGGCATAAGGGGTCCTTCGGCAGAACAAGACTGGGATAGGTAAGGCGAACCTAAGAATAATAACAGCACGTCGATGTTGCTTAATTGGGAAGCCCCGGAGACGGACTGTTACGACACGTGCCCACCGCCCACGGCCGCCACGCCGGTCCGTGGTTGCTCACGCCCCGACCCCACGACCCACTACGTGCCCGCACAGATGGCCATGGCAAAAGAGGAAACGCTTGCCCCGGAATACCTCAAAAACACCGGCTCGGGCCTGTTCGCGTTTCCCCCGGGAACCAGCGAGGGTGGCCTTATCGGCGATGGGCTCTTCGCGTGAAAACCCCCGTCACCGAACCAGGTGGCGGCAGCGCATTCGACAGTGCTGTCGTGACTGAACCCAACGGCACGAAACTCGGTGAGGACGGCAAAAAGCGGGCCTGGCCAACCGGCCTGCCCCGCTGAAGATGGTGCTTCTTGGACTACTGTGCTCGACGGTGTGGCTATCCTCAGTGCTGATCGGCGGCTTCCTCGACTGCGGGACAGACATCCACCGTATCGCCCTCGCGGCCCATATCCTCGCACTCGTGCTGTCTTTCGGAGCCGTGCTGATGCTCGACTGGGTGGGCCTGCTGTGGCTCCTTGGCCGCCGGGACGTCTACGAGACCCGGCGCCTCGAATCCGCCGCGCAACCGCTGATCTGGGGCGGACTGGCCCTCCTGCTCGTCTCCGGGGCGATGATGCGCCCGGATCTGTCCAGCCCGCTGTCACAGATCAAACTTCTGTGCGTTCAGCGGCCTGGCTCTGGCGCAAACCATGAAACAACTGCATCAACTGCCGCCGGGAACACTGTTCACGAAGATGGCCGCACGGCTGCGTGCACGGCTGATCATCGCGTTCTGCATCTCCCAAACCTGCTGGTGGACCAGTGTCCTGGTGGGGTTGCTCAACAGCACCCTTCGGCGCTGGGGAGACGAATAAAACAACCCAGAATGGATTGCTGCATCATTCAAATCGTGGTTGCAACACCTGCTGCCAGTCAGCGGCGAGTTGCCTGCAGAAGGCCCGCCAGGAATCGGCAGGGCCTTCTGTCCTCATGGGAGCGCCCAGTCCATGGTTGCCTGAAATCGGGAATCGCGGGAGTCGTTCGAAGTCACGAAGGGCGCAGGGCAAGCAGGACCTACCAAAGGACAACGGGCCCGCTTTGTTCAGAAGTTTCAGGCCTATCTGTGTGCGTAGGTGAGGCAGTCCGCGTTATCGGCACCGGGACCGACGTGCACTTCAGTTGCCTGGCACATCAGGTGGTCGTTATGGGTGCATTCGGAACGCTGGCACGCCCCGACGTCGGCCAGGACCTTGGGCAGGCCGCCATGGATGCCGGTGTCGATGAAAGTGGCGCAGGAGGCATGGTCTTCAGTTCCTCCGACGGTGATTGCGGCGGCATTGCAGGCGGAGTGGTCATTGAAGGAGCAGTTGCTAACGCTGCAGTCCGCGACGTGCGTTGTCATAGGAAGATCCTCCGTGCTTCGGCTGCCCTGGTCGGGCGGCTTCCTGTGCCCCACGTTAAGCCGGTCCGGCGCAATCAAAAAGACCCAATTGTGTGACCTAATCTCCCTGTTCTTGCGGGGCGCAGCCTCCTCACAGTGCGTCCGTGGCGAACGACTGGAGGTTGGAGGGGCAAGCCCGTCGGAATGGCAGGCATGACCAAACATGATGGGCCCTCAGGATCAGGTGCAGAATGGGGGCCGCCGTCATGAAATCGGCGCAGATGACTTCGGAGCACGACACGACATCCGGGAAGGCCCCCTGGAGTGTCTTGAGAACGATCGTTCGCAAGACACTTCAAGGCGTCTTCGCAGAGTGGCGGAATCACGCGGCCAGTTTTGTAACGCTTCCCGCGTACGCGCCTACGTAACGTCCAACCCGGTTGGTGATACGTTTCGGGGATGCGAATCGGATACGGGCGTGTCTCAACACGCGATCAGCACCCCGAAGCCCAACACGACGCCCTGCGTGCGGCCGGCTGCGAGCAGATCTTCCTCGACACGGCATCCGGGAAGCTCGCACGCAGGCCCGAACTCGACAAAGCGCTGCTCTCGGCCAACCGGGCCGGTGATCAGCTTGTCGTCACCAAACTCGACCGGCTCGGGCGATCGCTGGAACACCTCATCGAGCTCTCCAACACGCTGCAGGAGCGCGGCGTTGACCTGGTGGTCCTTGACCAGGGCATCGACACGTCCACCGCCATCGGCCGGATGTTCTTTCAGATCCTCGGCTCGATCGCCGAATTTGAACACGCACTGATGTCCGAACGGACCCGCGACGGCCTCGCTGCCGCCCGCGCCCGGGGCCGGGCCGGCGGTCAGAAACCAAAACTCGGCCCCCGACAGGTCAAGCTTGCCCGCGAAATGTATGAAGAAAAAGGCCCCGACGGGAAACGTGCTCACACGGTTGAACACATCGCCCGTGAATTTGGCGTCACCCGGCCCACCATCTACCGGCACCTCGCGAAACCATGAACGGTGGGCGTTGCTCGCCAAAGCAGAACGACGGCATGTCCGGCAGGCACGGCCGTTGAGTAGATAAGGACTTCTGAAATGGCTCTACGTTCCTTGCTCACGCCTGCGGAGCGTGACCAGATCCTGGCAATGCCCACTGGAACAGAGGACCTTGCAGCCCGTTACACGCTCAGTGACTCGGATATGTCGTTGATCCGGCAACGACGCGGAGAAGCGAACAGACTGGGCTTTGCCGTCCAGATGTCTCTGCTGCGACACCCGGGAATCGCGCTGGCCGAAGACACCCAAGTGCCCCCGGAAGTCGTTTCCTGGCTGGCATCCCATCTGGCCGTTTCGCCCGAGGCCTGGGGCGAGTATGGAACACGTGAGGAAACGCGGCAGGAACACGGAAGGGAGATCCGCGCGTACCTGGGCATGTCAGCGTTCGGAATTGCAGACTTCCGCCAGCTCATCGAGCACGTGAGCGACGTCGCTGCACAAACAGACAACGGCCTGCTCCTGGTCGAAAGCGCGAGAGATTTCCTGCAGGCAAAGAAGATCGCTCTGCCTGGGGTCAGGATCATTGAAAGAGCCTGCGCACAGGCCCTGACGCGGGCGAACCGGCGAATCTACGCCACGCTCTCCAGCCACCTCTCGGTAGAGCACCGGAAACGCCTGGATGGGTTGTTGCTCCGCCGCCCCGATAGTTCATTGACCGAAATCGGGTGGCTGCGGCAGGCGCCGCTGCGCCCGAACGCGCGTGCGATGCGCGAGCACATCGACCGGCTCACTACCTGGCGGGCCCTGGATCTTCCGTGGGCAGCGGCCCGGTTGGTTCACCGGAACAGGCTGCTAAAGCTTGCCCGTGAGGGTTCTTCCATGACCGCCGCCGATCTGTCCAAGTTTGAACCCGCGCGCCGGTGCGCGACTCTCTTTGCCATGGCCACCGAAAGCATGGCAACGGTCACCGACGAAATCATCGATCTGCACGACCGCATCATCGGCCGGCTCATCCGGACCGCGCAGAACAAGCAAAACCAGCACACCCTGGCGTCCCGCTCCACCGTGGCAGCCATGATGCGCATTCACTCCAGGCTCGGTGATGCCCTCTTCGCGGCCAAGGAAAATGGTGAAGATCCCTTCGCCGCGATTGAAACAGCTATCGGCTGGGAATCCCTGGCCGAAAGCGTCGCTCAGGCCAAGGAAATGACCCGGCCGGCCTTCGACGATCACCTCGCACTCGTCAGCGCCCACTTCACCACGCTGCGCCGCTACACGCCGGCGTTTCTTGCCGTTCTTGATCTCCACGCCGCGCCCGCAGCGCAGGACCTGCTGGCCGCGATCAACGTCATCCGCGCCCTGAACACCTCTGGCGCCAGAAGGATCCCCGACGATGCGCCGGTCTCGTTCATCCGGCCCCGGTGGAAGCCGCTGGTCTCCACCGAGGCCGGCCTGGACCGGGGCTTCTACGAGTTCTGTGCCCTCACGGAACTCAGGAATGCGCTGCGGTCCGGAGACATGTGGGTCACCGGATCACGTCAGTTCCGCGATTTCGATGACTACCTTCTTGCCAGGGCTGACTTCACCGGTATGAAGGACGCCGGGAAGCTGCCGCTGGTTACGACCAATGGAAGCGCCCGATACCTCCAGGACCGGCTTGCCCTCCTTCAGGAGCGGCTGAAGGAAGTCAACGATCTCGCCGCCCGCGATGAACTCCCCGGGGTACTGGTCACCGATAAAGGGGTGAAAATCACCCCGCTCGAGACGATCGTCCCAGCGCATGCGCAACCACTGATCGACCAGGCCAGCGCCATGTTCCCGCGGATCCGGATCACCGACCTGCTGATGGAAGTGGATACATGGACCGGATTCACCCGCCACTTCACCAGCCTGAAATCCGGCCAGCCTTCCAAGGACAGGCAACTCCTGCTCACCGCTGTCCTTGCTGACGGAATCAACCTGGGACTGACCAAGATGGCCGAGTCGTGCACCGGCGTCACCTACGCCCAGCTGGACCGCCACCAGGCAGCGTACATCCGGGATGAAACATACAGCGCCGCGCTGGCGGAACTGGTGAACACCCAGCACCGTCACCCCTTCGCCGCGCAATGGGGCGACGGGACCACCTCGTCTTCTGACGGGCAGCGATTCCGGGCCGGCAGCAAAGCCGAATCCACCGGGCATGTGAACCCCAAATACGGTGCCGAGCCGGGCCGGCTGATCTACACGCACGTCTCGGACCAGTACTCGCCCTTCCACAGTAAACTCGTCAACGTTGGTGACCGGGACGCGACCTACGTCCTGGACGGGCTGCTCTATCACGAGTCCGACCTGGCGATCCAGGAGCACTACACCGACACGGCCGGATTCACCGACCATCTCTTCGCCCTCATGCACCTGCTCGGCTACCGGTTCGCGCCACGGATCCGCAACATCGGCGACACCCGCCTCTACACACCCACCAACGATCCAGGACTCTCTGGCTTGGCGCCGCTGATCGGCGGGACGATCAACACGACAACGATTGGCCTGCACTGGGACGAGATCCTACGCCTTGCAACGTCCATCAAAACCGGCACCGTGACTGCCTCTTTGATGATGCGAAAGCTCGGCGCCTACCCCCGCCAGAACGGGCTCGCCCTCGCCCTACGGGAACTGGGCAGAATGGAACGGACCCTCTTCCTTCTGGACTGGCTCCAGGACCCCAGCCTGCGCCGCAAAGTCACCGCCGGCCTGAACAAGGGCGAGGCCCGGAACACCCTCGCCCGGGCCGTGTTTTTCAACCGGCTCGGCGAAATCCGTGACCGCTCCTTCGAGCAGCAGCGCTACCGCGCCAGCGGGCTGAACCTTCTCACCGCAGCCATCGTTCTCTGGAACACCGTCTACCTCGACCGCACCGTCTCCACCCTGACCAGCAACGGCAGTGACATCGACCCGGACCTCCTGCGGTTCCTCTCACCCCTGGGCTGGGAACACATCAACCTCACCGGCAACTACACCTGGCCGCGCGCCAACCACATCAAACCCGGCAAATACAGGCCACTACGTCGCTCGGCAAAACCTTAGCGTCGGATATTTCACTTTTTCACAAGCCTCCCCGGGATGTGCCCGGGTCCTTCGACCATGACCTGCACGTCGTAAGTCCAGGCCCGTTTGGTCAGTTCGGCAAGGGTGTCTCGTCGAAGTGAGTGTAGCGGAAGCTCTCCTGGTGGTGCGCGAGGCACCAGCCTGCCATGATGGACCCGCCGCGGAAGATGATGCCGGTGACCCGGTTTGCGGGCAGCGGCACGTCAGCGCACCACCGTGCGGTGGCCGGCATCCAGGCGCCGGGTCCAGCCGCGTGAGTCGAGATATTCGAGCAGCGGTACCGCGACCCGTCGTGTTGTGCCGAGGGCCTGGCGTGCCTGACTGGTGGTGAAGGGCTGCTCCAAGCGGGCCAGCTCACGCATGGCCATAGCGGGCGCTGTCGGCAGTAGCACCACCCCGCCGCCCAACCGCAGCAAGCGCCCTGTGCGCTCTGCGGCAGCCAGCTCCCGGACTCCCAAGCCCAGCGCTGCCATCTCGTCGGCTTCCGGGGCATGAAACGCGTCTGCGGTAAACCGGCGCTCCAGCTCGGCCACCGCCGTCCCGACGGCGCCAATCATGCCCTGGCTGCCTGGCAGACGGACGTGTCCGCCGTCAGCTTCCAGCTGTGCGCCGTCGATGACGTGGCGCAGCAACCTTTCATCGGGCAGGGCGAGCAGGCCTGCGGCCGCCCCCATCGACAGCCCGGGAGCCAGCGGGTCCCGCTGCTGCAGCTCCTCGACGGCGGCACGCAAACGCTGCTGCCAGGCCTCGAGGACGGGAGCGTGCACCCACCATTCACCCAGCACCCGGAGGCCCGGCAGCGGGTCCGGGTCCTGGCCGGACAGCAGCCCGAGCCGGTTCAGATGGTCGGCCTGGACCGCCCCGCGGGCTGCCACTTCTCCCAGCAGATCACCGGCGGGATCCATACCAGCGAGCCGATGCGCCCAGTTGGCGCCGTCGCCGCGCCGCAGGAGCGGTGGCGGGTCGGCGTCGAGGATGCGGGCGCCGCCCAGCACGGAGTGCCGCCCCGGGTCACGCAGCACCAGGCGGTCGCCGAGGACCAAAGGCAGGCGCCTGTCGAGGACCAGCCGGGCGTGGTCCGCGCCGAATGGCCGAAGCCTGGCCGGCACCGAAGCGGTTCCCACATGCACCATGAGTTGCTCCGGCACGTCCGTATAGGCCACGCCTGAGCTGCGGTGAATGCCGAGGACGCCGGTGGAAGGCCACGCGTCCGGGGTCACCAGGGCATCACCCCGGCGGATCTCGGCGGCGGGGACGTCCCGAAGGTTCAACGCCACCCGGCTGACCGGCTCCACCGAGTCGCGGGCTGTGTCGCAGCTCTGCAGGCCGCGGATAACCACCGGCCGGGAATTGTCGTGGCCGATAAGCTCCATCCGGTCTCCCCGGGCGAGCGTTCCGGCCGCCAGCGTCCCGGTGACCACCGTTCCCGACCCTGTGATGGTGAAGGACCGGTCCACCCACAACCGGACGCGCCCGGTGGTGATGGGTGCAGGGACCCGGGCCAGGACGTCGTCGAGGGCGGCGCGCAGCTCGGGCAGGCCGGTTCCGTCGATGGCCGACACGGCGACGGCCGGAGCGGCCCGCAGCCCCGTTCCGGCCAGCTCTGCGCGGGTTCTGGCGAGTACGTCCGCGAGCCGCTGCTCCGAGGCCCGGTCCGCCCGGCTCAACACGACCACACCGTGCTCGATGCCGAGGGCGAGGACGGCGTCGCGGTGATCGCTGGACTGCGCCTGCCACCCCTCGTCCGCGGCGACGACGAAGCAGACGACGGGCGCCGGACCGATTCCCGCCAGCATGTTGCCGAGGAAGCGTTCGTGGCCGGGGACGTCAACGAAAGCTACGTCCTGTCCGGAGGGCAAGGTAGTCCAGGCATAGCCGAGGTCGATGGTCAAGCCGCGGCGCCGTTCCTCCTCCCACCGGTCCGGCTCCATGCCGGTCAGGGCGCGGACCAGGGTGCTTTTGCCGGAATCGACGTGCCCGGCTGTGGCGATGACGTGCACTGTTCAGCCCGCCCTGCCCGCATCGGCAACCGTCAGGGCTGCCCGGGCCTGCCGTACAGCGTGGAGAATCCGTTCATCGTCCGCAGCGGGCACGCAGCGCAAGTCGATGAGGCAGGCACCGTCGTGGACGCGCGGCAGCACGGCCGGATCGCCCGTGCGCAAAGGGCGGGCGAGGCGTTCCGGGAGCCGCAGTGCCCACCCTGGCAAAGGAACTCCGGGGGCGCCGCCGCCACCCACCCGGCCGTCATGGGCCACCACGGGCACGTAGAGGGCCTCGGCAAGCGTGTCGGTGCGCCGCCGCAATTCGTCGGCGTCGGCGTGCAGGGTCTGGAGGACCGGAGGTGGTCCCCCGGCAAGCGTCGCCTCCAGTGCGGCGAGGGCAAGTTTGTCGGCGCGGACCGCACGTGCCAGCGGGTGGCGGGCCAACCGCGCGATTATTTCCTTGCTGCCCAGCAACAAGCCCGCCTGGGGGCCGCCCAGCAGCTTGTCACCGCTGGCGATGACGACGTCGGCCCCGCCTACCAGCGCGGAGGTTACATCCGGTTCGTCAGGCAGGAGGGGGTCCGGTGCCAGCAGCCCGCTGCCGAGGTCGGCCACGAGCGGGACGCCGTGGGACACGGTCAGGGGGCTCAGTTCGTGCAGCGGCACGGCCGACGTGAAGCCGTCGACCCGGAAGTTGCTCGGGTGGACCTTGAGCACACACCCGGTTTGCGGTCCCAACGCGCCAGCGTAGTCGTGCAGGTGGGTGCGGTTGGTCGTGCCGACCTCGCGGAGCGTCGCGCCGGTCGATTCGATCAGGTCGGTCAACCGGAAGCCGGCACCGATCTCGACCAGTTCGCCGCGGCTGATGACTACCTCCCGGCCGGAGGCTAAGGCGGTCGTGGCCAGGACCAGTGCGGCCGCGCCGTTGTTGACCACCAGCGCGTCCTCGGCGGCGGGGCAGGCGGCGAGCAGTGCGGCCCGGGCGCCGGCTCCCCTGCGTGAGCGGGTCCCGTCGACGAGGTCCAGCTCCAAGTCGACGTAGCCGCTGGCGGTGACAAGGGCGTCCACCGCGGCATCGGAGAGCGGAGCCCGCCCAAGGTTGGTATGGACAACGACGCCGGTGGCGTTCAGGACCGCGTGCAGCGTTGTGGCCCGCCGTGCGGACAGGGCAGCCGCCAGTGCCTGCTCGACCAGCCCGGGCGGAAGCTCACCGCGCCGCGCCCGCTCCTGCGCCTGCCTGACGAGGTCGCGGATGACCCGCTCACTGAGCCGGGTCCTGGACTCGCGGACGGCTGGCAGCGCCAGGAGATCATTGGTCCGGGGAATCAAGCGCCGGGGGTCAAAGTGGTCCACAGCCCTCCTCCGGTGCCGGCGGTCATGCTTGAAGTTGGCGGTGGCGGACGGGAATCGAACCCGCCAGGCCGAGATGCTCGGCCGCACCGGTTTTGAAGACCGGGGGGCCCACCAGGACCCGGACGCCACCGCGCATCAATATAGCAGGGTTGCCTTGGGAGGTACGCTAGGCGGGTGAATGAGGCTCAGACGTCAGTCCGGCAGCTCAGAGACGGCAGCGACGGGACATTTAGGCTTACCGACTTTGCCCACGGCGGGGGGTGCGCCTGCAAGATTCCTCCCGGCGAACTCGAAGATGCCGTCAGGGGCCTCATCGGCCAGCCCGGCCCGGAGGTGCTCGTGGGCCTTGACAGCGGCGACGACGCAGCCGCCGTTTTGGTGCGCGATGATCTGGCTGTCCTCACCACCGCCGACTTCTTCACTCCCGTCGTCAACGATGCGTTTGACTGGGGCCGCATTGCGGCGGCCAACGCCCTCTCGGACATCTACGCCATGGGCGGCCGGCCCGTCACGGCCATCAACCTTGTCGGCTGGCCGCGGGGGGTCCTGCCGATGGAGCTCATGACGGAGGTGCTCCGCGGCGGGCTGAGCGTGGCAACCCAGGCCGGGTGCCCGGTGCTGGGCGGCCACTCCATTGACGACCCGGAACCGAAGTACGGCATGGCGGTCACCGGCGTCGCCCCTCCGGACCGGCTGCTGCGCAACGACGCCGCCCGGCCCGGTCTGCCCATCACGCTGACCAAGCCGATCGGCGTCGGGCTCCTCAACAACCGCCACAAACAGACCGGCGAAGTCTTCGCCGAGGCGGTCGAGACGATGGCCAGCCTCAACCGCGACGCCTCCGACGCCGCGGTGGCCGCCGGCGTCAAGGCGGCAACCGACGTGACCGGCTTCGGCCTTCTGGGGCACCTTTTCAAGATGGTCCGCGCCTCGGAAGTGGGCGCCGTCATCGACTTCAGCGCGGTCCCCCTGGTCGACGGCGCCCGGGAGGCGCTGCGCGATGGCTTCGTCTCCGGCGGGACCCGGCGCAACCTCGACTGGGTCCGGCCCCACCTCAGCGCCACCGCCGGCATTACCGAGGACAATCTCTTGCTGCTGGCTGACGCCCAGACCTCCGGCGGCCTGCTGGTGGTCGGCGAGCTGCCCGGCTATCCCGTTATTGGCCACACCACGGCCGGCCGGGGCATCCAGATCCGCTAGGGCGGGGACGGCCGGTCAGCTGCCGGTAGTGATCGCGTCGCCGGTGATGCCGGCGGCACGGCGGGCCGCGAGCCGGTTCTTTTGCGGTTCGATGGTGTACCGGGGGTCCTTGGCCGAGGCGAGGCCGGCCTCGAACACCCCAAAGCGGGTCAGGGCCGACGCCGCCAACAAGGCCACCCCCGAAGCCGCCGCCACCACGCGGTTGCGTCCTGCCAGGAGTGTCCCCAGTCCCCCGGCCAGGGCAAGCCGCTCGCTCCATTTCAGCATGGCGCCGGCTTTGCCCTGATGCAGGGGCTCCGCTGCCACCGGATCCATCCGACGCTCCATCACCTTCATCGCAACCACATCGCCCACGACGCCGAGTACCGCGAGTTTCCGCGCGGGGGCGGCTTCGCGCACCGGTGTGGTGATCATGGCGAGACCGCCGGACGCGAGGCTGGCGGAGCTCACGAACACGAACGGCAGTTCCTCGTGGGCAGCGTGCCACGTCGGGGTCGCGGTGTCGCCGAGGAGCACTGCCGTGTAGGCCGCCAGCGGTCCGGCGAACAGCGCGGCCTCGAAGCCGGCCGGACCCTCGACCGCCCGCAGCACGGTCCGCAACGGACCCAGCGGCAACCGGTCACCGGTCATCCGGTCGATCTCCGCCACCGCGGCGACCCCGGTCCCGGCGCTGAAAGCGCTGAGAATCCATGACCCGACGCTCATCGGCGAGGTCACCTTGAACGTCCGCAGCATGTTCAGGAAACGTTCCGGCCTGCCGAGATCCTTTACCAGGGCAACCGCGCCGAGGCCCACCGCGGCCAGGGCACTCAACCGGGCATTCCGGCGCAGCACCGGCCGCCCCGTCAACTGGCCGCCGAGACCGAGCAGAGCCGACCCGCCCGCGACCCCGCCCAGGAACAGGTAGATGGCGACGTCGTCGCCCCAGGGAGCCGGTTTGACGACCGGACGGCCGTAGTACGAAGTGAACTCCGGCTCAGGCACCATCGGCATTTCCCGCGAGCCATCACTATTGTCACGGCGGCGGCCGGTGCCGCGTTTGCCGCCCGGCCGACGGCGCCGGGCGGGCTCTGCCGGCCGGAAACTATCGAACTCTGAAAGTGTCACTCCCGCCCTCCCAGGAAAGCCACCGCTGCGGCAACGGCCATGCCCGCTACCGCCAGGCCGGCCCGCTGGTACATCCTGGGCAGGTCGGCGGTGGGGACCCGCGGATCCGGTGGGAGTCCGTAAACCTCGGGCTCATCGAGCAGGAGGAAGACCGAGCCGGTTCCGCCGACGCCGTCGTTTTCGTTGGCACCGTAAAGCCGCGCCTCGGTCATGCCCTGCGCATGCAGGTCGGCGACGCGTTCCCGGGCCGCCTCCACCATGTCATCGTGGTCGCCGAACTTGATGGACGTCGTCGGGCAGGCCTTGGCGCAGGCGGGCGTCTCGTCGGCCACCAGACGGTCGTAGCAGAGGGTGCACTTCTGGGCGACGCCCGCGTTGGGAACGGCGGGGTGACCGGCGTGCTGGTCCTCCCGGCTGGTGGCGACCTTCACCGTGCCGTTGCTGCGCCGCTCGATCACGCCGAAGGGGCACCCGGCCACACAGGTTCCGCAGCCGTTGCAGACGTCGTCCTGGACCACCACGGTGCCGAACTCGGTGCGGAACAGCGCTCCGGTGGGGCAGACGTCGAGGCATCCGGCGTGGGTGCAGTGCTTGCAGACATCGGAGGACATCAGCCAGCGGAAGTCCGCCGTGTCCGGCGGGGTGGTATCCGCCCCCGCAAGGTCCGTCCCAGCAGCCCCTGCCGGGGCGGGAGGGCCGATGCGCGGCATGCCAAGGCTCACCAGCGCGCGGCCGGACTCCCGCGCCTCAACAATCCGCTCCTGGCCCTGTTCGATGAACGCTACATGCCGCCAGGTGCTGGCACCCAGTGCTCCGGTGTTGTCGTAGGAGGATCCGAGGAGTTCCAGGTTTCCGTCCTGCGGGTTGTGGTTCCACTCCTTGCAGGCGACCTCGCAGGCCTTGCAGCCGATGCAGATGGAAGTGTCGGTAAAAAACCCCTTGCGCGGATGGCTGTGCTCCCAGTGGGCATCGGCGGTGGGGTCGGTCGGTCCGGCCAGCTGGCCCATCTAGTCCTCCAACGTCGGGTCGGTGTCCGGAAAGCCGCCATCAGGCGCCGGCTGTCCGGGCGGGGCAAAGTGTGCCGCGGTCGGCGCAGCAGCGGTCACGGCGCCTCCCCGTCGGGGCGCGCATCCCTGCCCGAGCCGGGGTCGACTCCTTCCGCCTCAGGATCGGTCACCGCGCGGTTCCCGGTCTCGGGCGTCAGCTCGGCGCGCACCTGGTACTCCGCGACCAGGGCAAGCAACTCCGGACCGCGCGGCCGGCGGCCCGGGCGGATGTCACAGGAGGCGACTTTCGATTCCTGGATCTGGACGTTGGGGTCAAGGGTCACGCCCAGCAGGTCGTTGGCCGCGTCGCCGCTAACGACGGCGCTGCTCCCGACGCCCCAGTGGTAGGGCAGCCCGATCTGGTGCACGGTGTGGCCGCCGACTTTCAGCGGTGTCATCCGTTCCGTGACCAAGACCTTCGCCTCGATGGCGGAGCGGGCCGAAATGATGGTCGCCCACCCGTAGGGCTCCAGTCCGCGCTCGGCGGCCAGTTCAGGCGAGACCTCGCAGAACATTTCCGGCTGCAGCTCCGACAGGTACGGCAGCCAGCGGCTCATACCGCCCGCCGTATGGTGCTCGGTGAGCCGGTACGTGGTGAAAACGAACGGGTAGACGTCCGCTCCGGGGGTGCCGGCGCTTGGCGCGCTGAGATTGTCTTTCCGGGGATACGTCAGTCGGGCGGGATTCTGCTGCTGTGGGTAGAGCCCGTTGGCGACGGGTGATTCCTGGGCCTCGTAGTGGGTGGGCAAGGGCCCGTCCGTGAGTCCCTTGGGCGCGAACAGCCAGCCCTTGCCGTCGGCCTGCATGATGAACGGGTCGTCTCCGCTAAGGGCTGCCGGACCACCGAGCGAGGGGTCAGGCCTAGTGCCAGGCGCGAGGTTGAGCGGGAAGTCGGGCACGTCGTCGCCGATCCATTTGCCTTGTTCCTCATCCCACCAGATGTACTTCTTCCGCTCGCTCCACGGCTTGCCGGCCGGGTCGGCCGACGCCCGGTTGTAGAGGATCCGACGGTTGGCAGGCCAGGCCCAGCCCCATTCCGGGGCCGCGGGTCCCTGCGCATGGCCCGGTTTTCGGTTGGCGGCATGGTTGATGCCGTCGGCGTACACACCGGTGTAGATCCAGCAGCCCGCCGATGTGGAACCGTCGGCGCGCAGCTCGGTATACGCGGAGAGGGGCTTGCCGGCATCCGGGCCCGCTAGGTGGCGGCCGTTGATCTCCGCAAGCACCGCCTCGGGATCCGGATCGCCGTGTTCGTCGGTGGGATAGTCCCACGTCAGATCCAGCAGCGGACGGTCGCGCTCATCCTCGGAACCGGCCAGCTTCTCCCGGATCCTCTGGCCCAGTTCGAAGAAGAACTGCAGCTCGCTTTGGCACTCCCCGGGCGGTGCCACCGCCTGGTGCCGCCACTGCAGGAGCCGCTGCGTCTGCGTGAACGACCCGGCCTTCTCCACGTGGGTTGCTGCAGGCAGGAAGAACACCTCCGTCTCAATGTCCTCCGTGCGCAGTTCCCCGGACTCGATCTCCGGGCCGTCCTTCCACCAAGTGGCCGATTCGATCATGTTCAGGTCACGCACCACTAGCCACTTCAGATGCGACATGCCAAGCCGTTGCATCCGGCCGTTGGACGAGCCCACGGCAGGATTCTGCCCGAGCAGGAAGTATCCCTCCACCTCGTCCTCGAGCATGCTCATCACCGTCTCGTAGGTGCCGTGCGCTCCGGTCAGCCTCGGGAGGTAGTTATAGGCCCAGTCGTTCTCCGCGTTCGCGGCGTCACCCCACCACGCCTTCAGCAGGCTGATGGTGTAAGAATCGGCATCCGCCCAAAAGCCCTTCTGCTTCTTCGACGCGTTGGCGTCCAGGTACTCCTGCAGCGTGTCGTGGCGGCCGGCACTTGGCATTGGCAGGTAGCCGGGCAGCAGGTTGAACAGGGTCGGAATGTCCGTGGACCCCTGGATGCTGGCATGGCCGCGCAGGGCCATGATGCCGCCGCCGGGACGTCCCACGTTCCCCAGCAGCAGCTGCAGGATGGCCGCAGCCCGAATAAACTGCGCCCCCAGGGAATGCTGGGTCCAGCCAACGGCGTAGGCGAAACAGGTGGTCCGGTCGCGTCCGGAGTTTTCCGTGATGGTCTTGGCCAGGTATTCGAAGTCGGCGACGCTGATGCCGCACATGTCCCGGACCATTTCCCGGGTGTACCGCGCGTAGTGCCGCTTCACGATCTGGAAGACGGTCCGGGGGTCCTGAAGCGTGTCGTCCCGCTGCACTTCCGCATGCTCCAGGGGCGGACCGCCGCTGCCGAAGAGGTCGCCGGCAGCGCGGGCGCCGGCATCGGCGCCGTGTTCCGGTCCCGCAGGTTCACCAATGGTGCCGCCCTCTTCTTCCGCGTAGGACCACGACGACGGGTCGTAGGCGCCCGTTTTCGGGTCAAACCCGGAGAACAGGCCGCCCAGGTCCTCGGCGTCCCGGTAGTCCGCGTGCACCAGTGTGGCGGCGTTTGTGTACGCGCTGACGTACTCCTTGAACCAGAGGTCGTTGCCGATGACGTAGTTGATGAGGGCACCCAGCAGCACGACATCGGAACCGGCCCGCACGGGAATGTGCTTGTCAGCTACCGCCGAGGTCCGCGTAAACCTGGGGTCGATGTGGATGACCTTCGCACCGCGCGCCTTGGCCTCCGCCACCCACTGGTATCCCACGGGGTGGCATTCGGCCATGTTGGAACCCTGGATAACGATGCAGTCGGCGTTGGCCATGTCCTGCAGTGATTGCGTTGCACCACCGCGTCCAAACGAGGCTCCCAAACTGGGAACCGTAGAAGAGTGTCAAATACGGGCCTGGTTCTCGATCTGCACAGCCCCGGCTGCCGTGAAGAGCTTCTTGATCAGGTAGTTCTCTTCGTTGTCCAGGGTCGCCCCGCCCAAGGAAGCGATGCCCATGGTGCGCCGCAACAGGCGCCCCTTGTCGTCTTCCTGCTGCCAGGTCCGGCGGCGGGTCTCGATGAACCGGTCCGCCACCATGTCCACGGCGGTCGCCAGGTCCAGACGCTGCCACTCGGTGGAGCGCGGGGCACGGTACAAGACCTTCGTCTGCCGGCCCGGAGAATTGACCAGCTGCTCACTGGCGGAGCCCTTCGGGCACAACCGGCCGCGAGAGATGGGCGAATCAGGATCGCCTTCGATCTGGACGACTTTCTCGTCTTTGACGTAGACCCGCTGACCACACCCGACGGCGCAGTACGGGCACACACTCTGCACTACGCGGTCCGCGGTCGCCGTCCTCGGGACGATGGCCTGGGTCTTGGCCGAGGTGACCGACGGACCACGGCCCAGCAGGTCGCCCGTACTGAACTGCCGGACGACCGGCCACTGAAGAAAACTGCGCCGCGCCATGGCAGGAGCATATCCCAAACGAAGGACCCAGCGGCAGAGAACGCGAGAAACCTCCGCGGAGGCTGCAATGGCGATTTCTCCCCGCAGCGGCAGCATGGCTGTATCTTCAACTATTTCAGTCGAAGTAACAGGGCATCCCCGCAGGCACCAGCCACCGCCGGATCACCTCATCTTTTCGGACTACACAGACCCACTTTCCCCGAAAAGACAGGGATTCCCGGTTTAAACGGCCGACAGCACCCCGATCAGCATCAGTGGATCAAGGCTCAGCGGTACCCCGGTCGACGGCCGGCATCCTGAAATTCATCCGATTCTTCGGCCGTGGAACCGACGAGGGAATCGACACGTCAAGAGACCACGCCGCCAAGCTTCGGCCGGACAAAACGCCAGGTCCAGGGGGACGATAGGGCTGCGGAGGATCCCCGCCAGGGTCCCAATCACGCGGTGGATACCGCGGAGGATACGGCTTTTCCTGTTCGTTGCCGCAAGAGGGACGGCTGCCCCGGCCATCGTCCAGTTGGCGTGTCCGGCGCCGCCGAGAACACCCAGCGCGCCGGCAATGCCCACAGCGATAAGGTAGCGGACCGCGTGCACCCGCACGGCCCGGGCACTATCCGCCGTCATCGCCTCCGGCGCCGGGGCGGAGGACCAAATCCGGTTACGAACCCATCCTGAAACCCCGACCACGCCGGAAAAAGCTGCAGAGGCAGCGCAAATGCCTACCGCCAGCCAGAACGGGATCGTTGTCGGCACCGACGCGCACGCGCCGAGAGCGAAGATCGCATAGAACGGTCCGGAAAATAAGATTTGTGCTTGGCCGATAGTCGGCCCGCGCCGGACTAAGCCGATCTTCGACCAAGGGAACGAGTGCATCGAGGTGAACGTTTCGGTGTCGTCAGAGTGACGAGCTTCAACGACCGTAAGGAATGAGAACCACCAAGTGGCAACCGACTATGACGAAGTCCGTTCCGACGTCAGGGAATCCCAAGACCGTTCCCTGGAGGCTCTGCAGTCCGCCGCCGCCCCGGATGCCCGCAGCGTCGTCAGCGAACTCGACGAAGCTGATGCCCTCGATGAGGGCCTCACGCCAGGCGGAGAATTTATCTCCGAAGAGCTGGTCGTCCAAGTAGTTCCTCAAGCGGAAGACGAGTTCACCTGCTACTCCTGTTTCCTGGTTCGGCACCGGTCCCAACTCGCTCGTGAAAGCGACGGACACGCATACTGCATCGAGTGCGAGGGCGAAGACAGTCCCCTTTAAGGCCTGCGCGTGGTTGTGCTTGGGGGCACGCTCAGCTTTCCCAGCAAACCTCAAGGCGGCCCGGGGAAGATCTTCGTGGAGCTTCGGTCAACCGCTATTTGACCGGGGCTTCGCCCGTTCCGGGAGCCGGACGCTGGCGAAATACCGTCTTTCGTGGGTGCTTTCCCAATTTGCTCACTGTCGTGTCGGTAGTCCAGAGCGCTTTTGACCACGGGAGTATCCTTGCGGACTCAGGAGGCGGGGTTCTTGCGGAGGTACTCTCGCAGCCCAGGAATGGCGTAATTAACCTTTCCGTGCCCGGTTGATTCGATGAGTCCTGCATCGATGAGGCGGTTCCTGTATTTCGCAACCAGGGTTGGTCGGGAGCCGGTTCGGTGAATGATGTCCGCGGTCGTCGACGGCCCGTCATCGGTGGACATTGCATGGAGGAATTCGCGGTCCTTGGCTGAGGCGGTTGCGAGGGCTGCTTCGATGACGACGCGTTCGTTGCGCCGGATGCCGGCGGCGATCGCTCTGTCGACTGCGTCGGGGGAGAGCGGGCCGTTTTCCTTCTCAGCTTCACGCCAGAGGAAGTAGCCGATGAGTTGGATCAGGAAGGGGTAGCCGCCCGTGGCAGCTGCTGCCTTCTGGATCTGTTCTGGCGGGATACTGATGTCAGCGGCGGCGAACGTGCCGGTGTAGGACTTCTCGACGTCGCGCACGGCCGGGGCATGCAAGTCGATTTTGTCGGCCCTTCGAAGGAATGTCGCTACACCTTCGTTCAGCAGGTCTGATACCGCTGAGGGCAATCCCGCGAAGATCAACGCGATGGGCAGCCGATCCTGGATGAAGTGCTGAACGTTGGCAGCAAGCTGGGCAAGCTCGGCGCGGTCAGCTGCGTGAATCTCATCCACCGTGATCAGCAGGCCCGTGCCATGTTCGTTCAGGAGCGCCAGCAGAGCTTCTCCCAGTTCCCGCCAGTCGACCTGGCGTTCGGGTGTCAGCTGCGAGGTGATGCTGAAGCCGGCGATCGATAATCCTGTGATGCGGCGGCGCGATTCGGGCTGGTCGGACAGTTCCTGAGCCAATCTGCGCATCTTCTCCCCAATGCGGCCCATGAACGCAGTGGTGGCAGTCTCGGCGATGACGGCCCATCCGTGTTCGCGGGCAACGTCGTGGGCTGCGCCGAGCATTACGGTCTTGCCGATGCCTCGGGCGCCGGTGAAGATGGACAGCAAGCCTGGCGCGCCCGAGCCAAGTTCCAACCCGTACTCGAATTCGTCTAGGAGCCCGGAACGGCCGATGACTTCGGGTGGTGTGGCGCCGGCTGTGGGTCGAAACGGGTTGTCCGTGGTGGGCACGCTATTTCCTCCAAGAAACAAGTGAGCCGAGGTGAATTTGGTTAATTTGGGTACCAGGGTGAATTGGGTGAATAACCAACATACTAACCCACCTGTTTTTCTTTGGGTGTTGATGCGCGACACATTCGATCCGTTCCTCGGCGCAGAGAATCGCCATACCGGTTGTCCCCCGTGCACACCGCAGGAGGGATGTAGCGCTTGAGCCGCTGCCCGACGTCAGCAGAACCGCCCAGCGGCCAACCAGCTTGGAGGTGGTCAAATACTTGGCGTCAGGCATCCAGGGAGTAATTCGTCCCGCTCTCAGGGGTTCGAAAACGCTCGCCTCACGCGCCCGGGCACTGTGACCGTCTAAGACTGGGAACCGCCCCAGATCGAGGCTCAGGAACAAGTCAGTAGCACCGAGTGTCCGGTCTCAATTTAGTTGGCCACGCTGACATGGGAAAAGGCCAGATAAATTGAGACAGACCGGGTCGGATTCGTCTCAATTTAGTTGGCCATTCCGTATAGAACGCCGGCCACCTTGTCCCACAGGGGTGAGTTCCGGGGCGGCGGTATTGAGGCCCAGCGCCGCTGAGCGGCGTGCCGTGGCCGGCTGGCCATCTCCCGACCTCAGCGCACCAGCAGGATCCATGGTGGCCACATTAACTGAGACAAACCCCAGAAACCCGTACGTGGCCAAGTAAGTTGCGAAACTGGCCAACTAAATTGAGACAGGACACCGAGGCCTGGATCCTTAGGTGGCCAGATCGACTGAGATTCCGGTTTTAGTTGAAGATTCAACCAATATACTTTACATAAGGCAGGTTATCGGCTAAAAAGTAGGACGAGTTCAAACAGATGAGAGAACCCGTCCATATGCGTATTGCCTTGTTTTCGCAGGTCAGGCTTATCTTTGCAATGGGCACGTACGTAACGTGTTGTGCCGTGGCTTGTCCGTAGTCATGCGGACTAGCGGCGTAATCTCTCATTAGATGAGAGATTCTTGCGTAGAGTTTGGTCCGTGAATATTGAAGCCGGACGGATTCCGGCCTTTCTGACCAACGCGAATGTCGGGCTGCTGCGTGCTGAGGATCGCGTCTTTGAAGCGATGTTGGATGGCTGGCGTGCCCAACTGCTGGCCCGTGGCCTCTCGACGTCGTACATCAAGAGCTCATGCGGGACCGTTCAGCGCTTTCAGGAGCACGCGAACCAATATCCGTGGACCTGGTCGGCCCATCATGTGGATGAGTTCCTGGCCGACCGTCGCAGCTCCGACAAAGGTCTGGCGCTGTCGACGCTGCGTGCCAATTCCGGGGCCATCAGGGCGTTCTGCTCGTATCTGACCGACGGCCGCTACGGGTGGGCAGCCTTCTGCGAACGGGTGTTTGCGGACATCCCGGTGCAGGTCGTGTTCGAGTGGAACTCACCGCGCCACACCACCGACGATGCCATGCCTGCACGCCGCCGGGCGTTCACCAAGGCCGAACTCCAGACGTTCTTCGATGCCGCCGATGACCTGGTCGACACCGAATTCGCCAAGGGTTCAAAGCGCTGGCTTCCTGCGCTGCGAGACTCGACGGCGTTCAAGGTCGCCTATGCCTACGGGCTGAGGCGGCGCGAGCTGGCGATGCTCGAGTATGTCGATTTCGGGCCCAACCCTCACGTTGAGGCGTTCGGCCGGTTCGGAGCGGTCCAGGTGCGCTGGGCCAAGGGAACCAAGGGCTCAGGGCCCCGTCGCAGGACAGTACTGACGGTCCCCGAGTTCGACTGGGTGGTAGGGCTCCTGGAGTACTGGCTCTCCCCTGACGGCCGTAAACGTTTCCCAACGGCTGACCGGTCCGCCAGCCTGTGGCCCTCTGAACGCTCGGGTTCCACGGTTTACCGCAACTTCGACCGCTCCTTTCAACGCTTGCGGAAAAACGCCGGGCTCCCGGAGGAACTGACCCTGCACACGCTGCGGCACTCATACGTAACGCATCTGATCGAGGCCGGCTACGACCCTCTGTTCGTCCAGCAACAGGTCGGGCACAGCTACTCCTCCACCACAGCCCTCTATACTTCCGTGTCGGCGGACTTCAAACAGAAGACCATCCAAAAAATGATCGCCCAGCGGCTACGCGGTGGCGGCACTGACGAGGGGAACGGCCATGGCTGAACAGCGACGGATCGGCTACCGCTGGAACCTTCGGCAACTGATGGCCCACAGAAATCTCTGGAAAACCACGGAGCTTCTCCCCCTACTCAAAGCGCGTGGAATCAACCTCTCCAACGCCCAGGTCCACCGGCTCGTCACCGGAACACCCGAACGCATCCCTGCCCAGACCTTCGCGGCCCTCTGCGACATCCTGGAATGCACACCCAACGACCTGTTCGAACCCTACGTGCAGATGCGCGCCGCCAAGACCGCCAATGCACCCAAGAAGCCGGAAGACCTGGGGATCCATCCCGGTGCGCCGATTGCACGCCGGATCCGCCTCCTGCCACCGGAAGAAGATGCCTAAACCACGAAAAGCCAGCGACCCCGCAACATGGCCCGAAGCATGCGGGCGCTGCGCCGAACACCATCAAATCGCGGTCCGCTGGCCAGACGGCGGAATCTGCGTCTATTGCTACCAGCAGGCCAAAAGAACGCGCGGCACTTGTGCCTGCGGCCACGAGGGCGTCCTGCCTGGCCGCGTCGAAACTATGCCGGCGTGCCGAAAGTGCTCCGGGGTCAGTCTCAACGTTGACTGCATCGGGTGCGGCAACGAAGACGAGCTTCACTCCGGCAACCGGTGCTGGGCATGCATTCTCTCGATCACTGTCGACCGGCTCCTCAGCCCACCAGACAACCAGGCGCCCTCCCCCGCTCTCCAGGCAATCGCCATGGCCCTGAAGTCTATGAAGCGGGCCAACAGCGGCCTGACCTGGATCCGGCAACCGCACGTCACCGCGTTCCTCCAACAACTGGCGTCCGCGCCTGTGATCACACACGCTCGCCTCGACGAACTCCCGGCATCCCGCACCCGCGAATACGTCCGCGGCCTCCTCGTCGAACACAATGCATTGCCACGCCGCGATGAACTCAGCGCGAGGTTTAGCGATTGGTCCGAGCAGGCACTCGAGCGGATCACCACCCAGAACCATCGCGACATCACCCGGCGCTACATCCGCTGGCATCACCAGCGCCGTATGAACCAGATGGACGAAGTCACTCAAGGCACGTTCCTCCGGGCCAAGCAATCGGTCACCGTCGCCATCGACCTGCTGAACTGGCTCACCGAGCACGACACTGAACTCGAGTACGTGAATCAAGCGCACTTAGACCGGTGGCAGGCGGAAGGCCCAACGACGCGAGGCATCGCCTCACGCTTCCTCGACTGGGCAACCAAAACCAGCCTCATCGACCCTTCATTGAAGTTGCAGCCTCACCGCCGCGGCACGAGCCCCCGGCTCGACGCCGCGAGGCAATCAGAAATCGTGCACAGCCTGAGCCACACGACCGACATGAACCCCCGGGATCGCGCAGCAGCCATCCTCGTCATGGTCTTCGGCCAGCAGGTCTCCGACATCGTCGAACTGACGTGGGACAACGTCACCGTGACAGCGGAACTCGTTACCATCACCTTCGGAACCGTCGAGATCGCTCTCACCTCGCCGCTCGATGAGCCGTGGCGCGAACTGGCGGCCACCCCGACCCATGATCAAACAGCAGCTCACCCCAACAGCAACTGGGTGTTCCGCGGCGGCGTCCCCGGCCGGCACATTCAGGCCTCGACCCTCACCCAGCGACTCAGCACCGTTTTCAGCAGTCGGGCGGCCCGGCTCGGAACACTGCACGAACTCACCAAACTCGCCCCCGTAGCCATCATCGCCGAAGCTCTTGGCTACGCACCGGCCACGATTGATCGCCATGCTCTGGCATCGTCGGCCAACTACATGGAGTACATGTCGGCCCTTTCGTCGCACGCGTCAAGCTAGCCAGCCTGACAAGCAAGCCAGACCTGGGAATTCCACCAGCATTTGCTTAGCGACTGACCCTCGCTTATGGACAGACAACAAGTGATAACGCACAGTTGGATAACCATCGACCTGCGGACATGCCTACTTGGGGGACAACAATGAGTCATGAGGATTCGGAAGCCGAGGCCGGGTGGGCGAAAGCCGAGAAAATAGCCACAGGCATTACCGACCACGGGATGGCGAGAGCATTGAGGACCTACTACTTGGTCTTGTTCCCCGTAGGAGCCTTGCTCCTGATCGGCCTTGGCTTCATCGTGTCTGCACTTGCACTTCAAATCGGCTTCGACGATTGGATTGGACCTCTTGGTGTTGGCGTTTCCGCCGCGTCGCTGGGAGCTTTCATAGGTGGGTTCGTCTATGCCAGGAAAAGAGTAAACCCGCTGGTGCAGCCCCAGCGACAAAGTGCAGCGATTTGGTTGGAAAAGCCTGAACGCAAGAACGTGAGTGATCAGATATTCGGGAAAGTTCCTCCCAGGCCTGAGCACCTACCCGCCGTTCGAGGAATCGCTGCACAGACCAGACAGGCTCTTGCCCTGCAGCTTCTGCTGGCGCCTGGATACATACTCATGTGCGCAGCGCAGTTGCTGCTCAACGTCCGCCAAGGCCTCGAGGGTATTTCGTGGATCTGGCCCGTCCTGACCGCACTCTTCGCGGCGCTCTTCACTTTTTCCATCTGGCAGTTCAAAAGATCCGGGCACTTCCTGGACATCACATCAGCGCAGAACCAGCCGAAGAGCCCAAGCTAACTCCCGGAAGAACCTCGAGCGTTTCAACTCGTCCCACATCAACACGTCCCGCTGCCAGTCGTCGGGCTAGTTGGTGGCCTGATATCAGGCTATAATTCCAGTATGAGAACGGTACCGCTCAGCGAAGCCAAGGACAAGCTGTCCGCCCTCGTGGAGGAAGCAGACACGACGCACGAGATCATCCAGATCACCCGGCACGGGCACCCGTCAGCGGTGCTGATGTCCGCCGATGACCTGGAATCCCTGCAGGAAACCATCCACTGGCTCTCACAGCCCGGCATCCGCGAAGACCTCGACCAGGCGAGGCGCGACATTGTCGACGGTAAGACGACCAGTGGCGCAGACCTCCGCCGTGAGTTCGGGCTGCCGCCGCGGTGACCGGCGCGGAATCCACCGGGCCATCGCCATGGAACGTTGAGGTCACCAGCCCGGCGCTGAGGGGCTTCCGGCGACTGCCTGAGAAGGCCGCGGCAGCGATCGTCGAATTCGTGACGGGCGCACTGGCCAGGAACCCCCACCGGCTGAGCAAGCCCCTCACGAACGGACTCCTCGGACTCCGCACCGCACGGCGCGGCGACTACAGGGTGCTGTTCACCCTGGACATCGAAGAACACATCCTGTACGTCCACCGCATCGAACATCGCTCCGACGTCTACAAGCCGCGTTAGCCGAACTCCACAGGGGAAAGATGCGCCATGGGGGGGGCCTCTCCCCCAAGCTCAGGCCCACGAAACGTCCAAAAGTGGACCGAAGGAGCGCCATGGGATGTTCCTGTGCGCCGGGTGCGGCACATCATGTGGCAGCGGCACTTCCTCGAAAGTGGGGTAGCCGCTCCGCCACCGCTTGTTGAGGACGGCAATGTCATCACCGTACTGTTCTCTGAGAACCCCAGGCCAAAGAGCGCGGTGCTCATCCGTAGCGAAGGCATCCCCCCAAGGATTGTCCGGAGGATTCATGGCTCGTTCCAAATGATCCATTGGCCGAGAGCAGGATGCCTGGAGTAACGCTCGACGCACGCCGAGATGTAGTCCTCCATCGCACCGCGGAAAGCCGGGTCCAGCGTCAACGTCTGGGAGTGAAGGGCCGACCCCGTACCGAGCCACCACGGGCCTGAATTCGCTGTAAGAGTTGCCTTGATTTTGATCCCGTGCCCGGCTGCGGCATCAAAGACGTTGTCAAAGAGCTCAAAGTCCCAATGGTCCGGCGACTGACTCTGGATCCAGGGCCACATCAGGAACACGCGAAGTTGGCCGAATCCGACTTCGGCGGCCCGGTCCACAAGTGTCAGGACCTCGTCCCTTGGGAGGTCGCGTTCGAGCCAAAAGGAACCCGCCCCATGACCTAACCCGCAAGACCGGTCAGGCGTCGACCACCCAGCGCATCCAGGCGCCTGACCATGGTCAAAAATACTTGCCGCCACCGGTCAGCCCATTGCAGCGAATGGTCAAAGCAACCTGCAGCCAGTGGTCAGTTTCAAGTTGCAGTTGACAAGGGTCCGAAACCCGTTTCCTGGACGCCCTCGGCGCCACTCTTAGATGCCAATCTGACGAGGGTTTTCCCTCTGGCGGATGCACAGTTGGGGTGAAGCATGATGGATCTTGTGAATCCCGGCGGGTTTCGTTTCCCGCGGGACTTGTTGTTTCCGCTCGATGAATCACGTCGCGCCAGTATTCGACCGGGCCTGAACGGGCAGTTTATTTCTTGGGTTTCGTGCGCCTCTTTTGTACCGGGGGGACGTCCAGGTGCGGGACGGCTCGCAGCATGAACCGGTCAAAGTGTGGCACCGTGAAGCCCGCGTAGCCGTGGGCGGGCGTATAGAGCAGGCCCATGTTGATGAGTTCGGATCGTGTCGGGGCCAGCTGGGTGGACTCGCGTCCCATGACGGCGGCGACGTCGGCGGCCTTTTGGGAGTCGGGGCCCAGCTGTGCCATGGCGCGCATGTAGGCAATCTGCAGCTGGGTGGCCCTGTCGAGCCGGACGCGGAAGAACGAGGAATCAAGTTTTGCCTCGTAGGCGTCCTTTGCATCCTCAACATCTTCCAAGGTGATGGAGACGCCGTCCGCGACTGCCCACACCTGGTAGCCGAGTTCCTGCACGAAGTATGGATAGCCTTCCGTGAGGTCGAACGCGCGGACAAGTGCATCGTCCTCGAAGTGCACATGTTCGATGTGCGCCGGCTCGGCCAGTGCTTTCTTGGCATCTTCAAAATCCAGGGATCCGAGTTTCGGGAACTTGAAGAGCCGCTCGGCGTAGGATTTTGCGTCCCCGGCAAGCTCGGCGATCTGGGGCAGCCCCGCACCGACAAAGGTCACCGGGAGTTTTCTCTGCACCGATTTGTGGATCGCCTGGATGACGGCTTCGAGTTGTGTTTGGCTCAGGAACTGGACCTCGTCGAACAGCAGCACCAGGCCGGTCCCGTGTTCCCTGGCGGCTTCGCCTATCGAAACCAGGACGTCCGTCAGGTCCAGGGTAAGACTGCCGTGATCGGCAAATCCTTCGGCGGCGTCGACATCGAGTGACAGGGTCGGGATACCCGAGGAAGGATCGATGGAGAGGCTGAAGGACTGCAGGACCTGGGCAGCCTTCCGTGCTTTGTCTCCCCACTTGGCCCGTGGTGAAATCTGGTAGAGCGCGGCCCGCAGCTGAGAGTAGATAGTCCTGCGGAAGTGGTCGTCATCGTGTTTGCTGGCCTCGAGCTCCAGCACCTTCCATTTGAACTCTTCTGCTATCTGACGGAACTCCCCCAGCAACACGGTTTTGCCCACGCCGCGAAGGCCGGTGACGATCATGGATTGATTGGTGCGGCCCTTGTCGAGCCTGCGCAGGAGGATCCGGAAGTCCTCAAGGAGATCGTCACGGCCGATGACAATCTCCGGCGTCGCACCCGCGTTCGGGGTGTAGGGGTTGTTCACTGGGTCCATGTCACGAAGCTTACAAGATTTATTTCACTTTATTGGTCTCTAATAAAGGGTGTATTTTGCAATAAAGTAGTCCGGGGACGGGCCCGAAGCTCACCCGATGCTGCGCGGCGTGACTTCACTGCGTCCCCGGAGTCCCGACAGAACTCGTTCGTCGTTCAACGCGGATCGAAGCTGCTTTTCGCACCCCACTCCCGATGGGATACGCCGACCCTGCCGGTGTTGCATGGATCACATTTGGTCTATGGTTGTCCGGGTGCCACAGCGTCGTGGCCCCCGACATGGAGCGGAGAAAATTTTCGTGACAGACAAGCTTCGGGTGCTGGTCGGGGTGGACCTTGACTGCGCAAAGGCCCAGATTGCCGCGCAGGGTCACGTGACATCCAAAAGCGTCCACAGCCTGTACGCAGTGATGAAGCGCGCCAACTCGCTCACCCAAGGCATGACCCTGGAGCTTGATATGACCCGGGCCCGGATCGAACCCGACGCGTGGGAAGAACTCCGGGCTGTTCGAGGTCCCACCATCTGCCGGCCCGCCTCGATCCGTCCCAGTCCGACTACAGGCTGAGCATCCTCGCCCCTGAGGCCGCGGCCCCGGCAGCGACGGCTGCCCAGGCAGACTGACCGGCACCAACCAACTCCCAGCATCAGGGCAAAAAATCCGCGATGGACCGCCGGCTACTGCGCCTTAAGGAAATGGATGCCCTACCCTTCGCATTCGCTGCAGTACGAGTGGCCGTTGCTTTCGCGTGCGAGTTGGGACCGGTGCCGGACAAGGAAACAGGAATAGCAGGTGAACTCGTCCGCGGCCTGGGGAATGACCTGAACGATGAGCTCCTCGGCGACGATCTCTCCCCCGGGTGTCAGCCCCTCATCGAGGGCATCCGCTTCGTCCAGTTCAGTGACAACGCTGCGGGCATCGGGGGCATTCGCAGACTGCAGGGCCTCCAGGGAGCGGTCCTGTGATTCCTTGACGTCGGAACGGACTTCGTCGTAATCGGTTGCCACTTTGGGTGCTTCTCATTTCTGACGTTTTTGCGGTGTTCTTTCTGACGAAACAGCAACGTACACCAATGCACCGTTGTTCCCATGTCAACGGACCAGAGGACCTCGGGCGGGACTATTCAGCGCACCAGGCCGGTACATTCCCCCCGTTACCCAGTGCCAGAGCAATACGCCGCCAGCTAGATAGTGCAACTCCCCCACAGGAGCTGCCTGATGGCAGCCCCCCGTTACACGGTTGCGCTGTGCCTACCGGCTGAGGCCGTTCTTACCTCGTTCAGCCCCTACTGCTGCCCCGGTGCGGGACTTCCGGGCTTTGGCTGCGCCCTTGCCCATGGTCACCGCGGCGCTGGGGTGTGTGCCCTCACTGCGGGCCGCGGCGAGGCGGCCCCGAATCTGAGTTTCGCTGGCGCCGGTATTTGTCAGGGTCTCGGCAAACTTTTCGTGGTGTTCGGCCGAGCCGTAGCCCGCGGCCGACGTGCTCTCCGCTTTCAGGCCCTGGTCTTTGAGCCGGCTGCTGTCGTTGCCGGTGACGCGGTTTTCGATCTCTCGCCCGCCGCCTTCCATGCGGGCAAAGAGCTCTTTCTCGGCACGTTCGTACCGCTGTTCCACGGTCATCCATGGGGAGCCTTGGAATCCGCCTTCGGCCAGAAGCTTTGCTTCGTGCATGTCCTTGGCTGCTTTCACGAACTCGGGGTCCTTGAAATGGGAGTCGCCGGCACCGTTGACGTTCGTCGTGGTCTCTTTCCGCAGTTGGTCAAGGTCGGGGCCATTGACGCCGTCGTTGCCGATGAGAAACAGGCGCTCCCTGATTTCAGCGTCGGCCGCCGCAGTTGCCTTGGGGGTTTTAGCGTTGTGAGCCCGCTGCAATGCCTGTGCCAGTTCGGGGTTGGCGAGGTACTCGACGGGAACCTGGTGGCGTTCCATTTCCGGTGCCAGCTTCCCGGCCTGGGCGCGGAGTTCTTCCGCCCGGGCAGCCACGAGAAGGCCCATGGCCTTCTCCTGGTCGGCGGCCGCCTTGCGCTGGGCCTCCTGACTGCGGGCCATCGCATCCAACCGCGCCTTCCAGGTCGCGATGGTCTCGATCCCTGACTCCAGATACGCGGCTTCAGAGCCGACGTCATTTGTGTCGATGCCATACCGAGCCAGAACCTCGGCGCGGATTTTTTCCGACGCTGCCAGGGCTGTCGGGTCGTGGTCCTTCCAACCCTCGGCTACGGCGTGCGCGGTGGCGATATCGCCCGGCTGTGCCTTGTCCCACCATTGCTCTTTTTCTACGGGTGCCAGCGCCGCGCGGGCTGCACTGCGTTCGGCGGCGAGGCGTGCCCGGGCTTCGTGCGCTGCCTGGGTGTCCTGGTGTTCCTGTTGCCGCTGGGATTCCTGGCGTCGGCGTGCCAGTGTCTCGGCAATGCGTGAGGCGATCATCAGCGACTGCCGCAGACCGCCGTCCAGGACGTCATCCATTCCATCTGATTCACTCATGCTGTCCCCCTTGCAGTTGGTGTTAGTGGTGGTGGTTATCGGTCGAAGGCCGGGCCGGAGTCGCGTCGGACGGTCTGGGAGGTTTTCGCCGGTGTCGCCGGCGTGGGCGTCGTCGGCACCGCTGACCCGGGGCGGATGGGTGTCATTCCTCGGCGGGCGATATCGATCGCCCGGGGCGCCACTGCCGCGTCCCGGGACGGCTGCTGTTCCGCACCCACCAGAACGGGCTTGGGCATGGTCGCGGTGAACGGGGCCAGCTGCTCCTCGACCACGGACCGGATGCGCTGGGCCTCCCGGGTCCGCCCGGACTGGGCGTGCATTTCATACACGGCGAAGGCGGTGTTGATCAGCTGCACCATGAGGGCCGTTTGCGCGGCCGTCTTGTTCTTGCTCGACGCGGCCATGAACAACATCGCAGTACCCGCGATCGATGGGAGAGCGACAGGCTTGCCGTGCTGGCGGGGTGCGCGCAGCTGAGCGGTGCGGGACAGTTCAGCGGCGGTGGCCGCCAGCGGACCAGGCGTCGGTTCCAGACGGTACGACCATGCCGCGAACGCCCCTGATACTTCCCTCGCTGCTTTCGCCCAGGTCGCGTGATCATCCCGCGGAATGGTCCGCAGCTGGTCAGCCAGGGCGGTCGCGTTGCGGGTGTATTCCACCCATACTTCGCCCGGTGGTGTTGCGTTCTCAGGGCCGGTCCTGGACACCGTGCGCCTGTTGCGGGCAGCTGCGTTCCATTCCGCGGCCGCTTCCGTGGCCAGGTGCGGGGTGTCGGGCCATTCATCCCGGAGAGCACCGAGCTTCAGATCGGAGGCCAGGGTCCCGCCTCCGAACCAGATCGGACGTTCACCCCGGGCGGGGCGTTCGGCGACGGAGTAGCCGACGATGACGTCGGTGGTGTTCTTCGCGTAGCGCGGTCGCACCAAGAGGCCGGTGTCGCGGGCCCGGCGGACGAACTCACCTTCTGTTGCAGAGGCGCTGGCGCTGGCGCGGACTTTCCGTGCCAAGGAGGAGCGGTGCATTTCGCGTTCGTCCCGGACGGCCGTGGCTTTCTCTGCCCGGTCGTAGCCACGGGTGGCGTGCACCGTGGAGAGCTGTTCGAGGCCGTACTTGACCTCCAGCTCACGGCACGATTCCTGCGCCTTCTTGTAGTCGCCGTGCGTGGATGCCTTGGTTCCGTCTTCGCGGACCAGGGAAACGGCGACGTGGATGTGGTGGTTGCCGTTCTCGGACGTGCCGTGGTTGATCGCAACCCACCGGCAGCGGGCCTTTCCGCTGGTTTCGGTGAAGCCCATGGCATCCACGAAGTCGTTGGCAATATCGCCCCACTGCTGATCCGTCAGCGCGCCCTCTTCTGCGCGCAGGCTCAACGAGCAGTGCCACACGCTGGCGTCCTTGTAACCGACGTGCACGCGCTCCTTCTTGGCCGCGTCCCACTGCATGTCCTTGATCTGCACCGAGACGTCATATGCCCTGCGCGGCTGGTCCAGATGCTTGGCAATCGCCAGCGCATCGTCACGGTCCAGAACACCGTCGTCGTACCACGCCATGATCGCAGCATCGCCTGCTACCAGGTGCGGATCGCTGTGTACGTTCTTCGTCTTGTTGGCGTCCGTCGAGGCCAGGTAAACCATGAGCCCGCCCATGCGCGAACCGCGGGTGATGTTCGGGATCATTCCTACATCAGCCCCTCAATGGTGCGGTCAATGCGCATCGCAACTGACCGGAGATGCTTCAGTGCTTCGCGTGCCTCAGCGGGGAACTCGCTCGTGGCGTTCGCCTGCCGTGCGAGCTGGTTGATGTTGTTCGAGGAACGGGCCAGCAGATTGTGCAGAGACATCAGTTCAGCGATGGCGGCACGCCGTTCCGTTGTCGTCTCCTGGGTCTCGGACAATGCCGACGTGATCAGCAGGTTCGGGACGGTGACCTTCTCCCGCTCAGCCCTCGCGACAAGCGCGGCTTCCTCTTCAACAGTGACCCACAGGTCACGGCGCTTCTTGGTGCCGGCGGGAGTGTTCTCCCGGCGTCGGCGCGCCAGATTGAAACGGTGAGCGTTCCCCTCATCCGACATCCCAATCCCCCACTTCCAAGGCCCAGCGCAGCGACCCCAAACGGGGACCCACAAGCAAGTGTGCCAAACCGCGACGCAGGAGCCGGGCAGGACACGCCATTTACACCCGTGTAAATGTATAGCTTGCTCCGAACGGCTGGGTTTGAGCGTTTTTTGAACCGGGGTGCGACCCACCGAAAACCCCTCCCGGCCTGAATGTAGCGGAACGGTTAGAGTCGGTGCATGGACATCAACGACATCGCCGCCAAAGCCGCCGCAAAAATCGACGCCGCCCGCGACGTCAAAGTCAACGCAGTGAAAACCGCCGCCGCCAGCGGCGTCGAACTCGCCGAAGCAGCCCAGCTGCTGGCAGCCGCCGAACAAAAGTACGCCAAGGACTACCAGGCCGCCCTTCGCGCCGACTGGACCGACTCCGACCTGCGCAGCTTCGGCCTGGACGCCCCGACAAAGAAAGCCGGCGGCCGCCCCCGCACCCGGAAAGCCGCCCAGGAACCGGCCTCCGTGACCGGCGCTTCGCAGTAGCAAACCGTCGTCCACAGGGGCACGGCAAAAGCTACTTCCTCCGGGCTTTTCCCGTTCACCTGACGCTCCTATAGTTCTCAAACCTGAGACGTTCGTCCGTGGCAGCTCTGTTTCCGCTGCCCACAACCGGGGACAATTCCTCATGGGTTATCCACAGCTACCGCTGCCGAGGGAGCTACCCGAACGGCTCCCAAAATTTCAGCCGTGGATAACCCGAATTGACCCCAGCCATGGACAGCTCAAAGGCACCTTGAGCGCCGAAAAGTTAAGTACACACCACTCGTGCGCGGGGCAGCGGAACGAGATTAACTCGTGACAAGAACATGGTTTTGGGCGGACCGGCCGGAACTGGTGTCCGGCTGTCAGACGGGACCAGCGGCGGGAGAGAATCCCGGTTCCTGGCAAGGACTCTCCACTACCCCCAGACGCCGCTGGTCCCCTAGGGACCGAGGCCGGGTCTGGAATAGCTCCCATTTTTCAGCGAGGGATAACCTATATCGTCCCCAGGCGGGGTTGTGACCAACTGCAATAGCTGGAATCGTGGGTGGTGTCTCGGGCAGTTGGGCGTCGCCCTAACACGGCGAGCCGCCACTAATGAGCACGCAATGAAAGATCCCAGACTAGTCGCCCGGACCATGACGGCGCAGGACCCCAGCCGGCTTGGGGACCTATGGCTGCAGTACTGGGCCAACGGCGGAAACGCTGATCAATTCGAGTTCGACGCCTACCTGCACGGCCTAAGTGAGTGGGATACTCTCGAACTCATTATCCTCTCCTGGGCCATCGAGGACCTCCGGCGTCGCCTTCCTATGCAGTAGCCGGCCGCGCTTGTTCTTCCAGCCATCGCCGGTACTCAGCGATGACGCGCACTTCTTCGATATCCGGCAGGCTTTCCCTGACGAGTTGAGAATCACGTGACCCAGACGGGCAGACAACACGGTAAGGGGATCATGCTCAAGCTCCTGACTTATCAGGACCGCCCAGGCCAACCCGAAAGGACTTGAACCAGCGGACACGACATGTGCAGGACAGCACCCCGACGAACGCGCCAAATGGACGACGAGTCACACCGGTTCAAGACCAACCCCGTCATTACCGTGGTCGACGGGACCCACCTGACCGGTTACACACAACCGCCAGGGCACCAATGGCCGGCCCGGCACCAACGGGACCGGCAGACATGCACAACCTCCGACCATCGACCTCACCCAAACAGGAACTAGTTCCTGTTTCACTACCCAATGGACCGGTACCCGAGGCCCGCACCGACGAGGTGCGGGCCTCGGTCTTTGTCCCCGTCCGACACACTCCTTCGGTCCTCGAAACAGGACCACTGGGCTGCTCTGGAGATTTCGGACACGGTACCCCATGAAATGATGGGGATTACCGGAATGAGGAATCACCAGAATGTCATCAACCCGTCGCAGGTTCAGTCAGGAATTCAAGGATGAACTGTGCCGCGAAGTCATCGACTCGTCCAAACCGATCAAGACGGTCGCCACCGAATACGGCGTGGGTGCCGAGACGCTGCGTAATTGGCTGAAGAAGTACAAGGAAACGTATGGCGGAACCGAAACGGAGCCGGAGCTGAACGTTTCCGAACGTGCCCGGCTCAAGGAACTGGAACGTGAAAACCAGGAACTGAAAGCGGAAGCCGCGTTCCTAAAAAAAGCGGCCGCATACTTCGCAAGGGAGCCACGGTAGTGGCGAAGTATGAATTCATCGACTCCTACGCGGCAACGCCGAAAGCGCCGGCAGTGCTGAAAATGTGCCAGTGGCTGGAGGTCTCCCGCTCGGGGTTCTACCACTGGCGATCCCGCCCGGTCTCGGCCACCGCGGCCCGCAGACAGGCACTGGCCGCCCGTGTGCGGCATTTCTTCAACGAATCGGACGGAACCTACGGATACCGCCGGATCCACGCGGACCTGGCCGGTGAGGGCATCGAGTGTTCCCCGGAACTGGTGCGCCAGATCATGCGGCAAGAGGCCCTGATACCGTGCCAGCCACGGCCCTTCAGGACTACAACGGTCGCCGACGCCGAAGCGGCCGGGGCCATGCCGGATCTGGTGAAGCGCGATTTCACCGCTGCTCGTCCCGGCATCAAGTTCGTCGGGGACATCACGTATGTGCACACGTGGCAGGGGTTCATCTACCTGGCTACCGTCATCGACTGCTATTCGAAGAAGGTCGTCGGATGGGCGATCGAGGACCACATGCGCTCCGAGCTCGTAGAACGGGCCCTGTCCAATGCCGCCGCAACGACACGAATCGAGCCCAACGCGATCTGGCATTCGGACCGCGGAAGTGTTTATACCTCGGCCTCTTTCCGGGCCCTGGTCACCGGGCTGGGCATGCGTTCATCCATGGGGAAAACCGGGATCTGCTGGGACAACAGCCAGGCCGAGACTTTCTTCTCGGCTCTGAAAAACGAGCGGGTGTACCGCACGACGTACGCCACGAAGGAACGCGCCCGCAAGGACATAATCCGCTACATCGAGGGCTTCTACAACAGCCGCAGACGCCACTCAGCGCTCAACTACCAGCGGCCGAATGAAGTCCACTATAGTTACCAGCAGCCGGCCACGGCAGCGTAGAAAAACCACTAATCCGCTGTCCGAAAACTCCTAAGCAGCCCACACAGTAGGAGCAATCCCCTACGGGACTGATGCCGTCCGGGGTGCCTTCCTCCGTCCTCCAGCGCTTGATCGCCGATGCCCCGACTCCAGCGTCTCTTGCGAAAGGCCCGTCGGCGAAATGGGCGCATAGAGCAAAGCGTGAAGACATTCAATCCTTGCGTCATATATTCCCGGCTGCGGTGAGTATGTCAACCTGATTCAGGGCCACAGAGACGCCCCGAACCAAGACCATCCAGGACGTTTTAGAGGGAAGCAGTCGACAGTGCTTATCATGTGCGTTCCAATTGTTCGGGGAAACACATACGCTCAGCCCATGATGCCGACCCCGGATCCCAGGCAACCCGCCCGTGCTCAGTTTGCCAACGTCATGAGAGTAATGATTTTCATATGCTGGGGAATCCTGGCCGTTGGCTTTGTCGTCGTTGCATCTGCAGGCCACATGGGCCCCCCGTCCCTGCTCACCTTCTCCGGCGCCCTCGTCTGCTTCGCAGGCGTTTTCTTCATTTTCTTTCGAAGCCTGCCCAAATGGGTTGACGATGGTGCCGGACTCGCCGGCAAGGGACTGGCCCTCCTCTTTGCGCTCCTCGGCGCCACCTTCCTACTGATCGTGCTGTCCGTATTTCTGCGATAGAGCACGCCCAACCAGCAGGAGATCCTTTTATCGTCCGGTTTGTTGGGCGATGGTGTGGGCGAGGCGGTAGGAGTCGGTTCCGGTTTCAATGATGGTGCCGTTGAAGGTCAGGCGGTCCACGATCGCGGCGCACAGGCGCGGGTCGCTGAAGGTCTTGGTCCACCCGGAGAAAGACTCGTTGGACGCGATCGCAATGGAGTTCTTCTCTTCGCGTTCGGTGAGGACCTGGAAGAGGAGTTCGGCCCCGCGGCGGTCCAGTTCCATATAGCCCAGTTCGTCAATACACAGGAGATCAACGCGCCCGTAGCGGGCGATGGTCTTGGCCAGAACTTTCTCGTCGGCGGCTTCGACGAGTTCGTTCACGAGCCGGGTCGCGAGGGTGTATTTGACCCGGTAGCCCTGTTCCGCTGCCGCGGTTCCGAGCCCGATGAGCAGGTGGGATTTACCCGTTCCGGAGTCCCCGATCAGGCACAGGGGTGCGCCTTTGCGGATCCAGTCCCCGGTCGCGAGGGTGTGGATCGTGGCGGGATTGATGTTCGGGTTCGCGTCGAAATCGAAGTCCCCCAGCCACTTGTCCCGTGGAAAGTTCGCGGCTTTGACCCGGCGGATGGAGGAGCGCCGGTCCCGGTCATCGCACTCCGCCAACAGTAGTTCGGCCAGGAAACCCTGGTAGGAGAGCTGTTCCTTCCCGGCGACGGTGAGAGCCTCGTCCAGGACCGCCCGGACGGTGGGCAGTCGCAGTCTGCGGCAGGCCTGGTCCACGGCGGCGACCGCGGCCTGTTCAGTCAGGCCGCGCCGCCGGCGCAGGGTCGGGGTGATGGTGGCGGCCGGTGCGGTGGGACTCATGAGATGTTTTCCTTCGACTCGGTTCCTGCAGGGTGTTCGGCGCGTTTGGCCAGCAGCTCGTCATAGGCGCTGACCGACGGCAGCGGACGGGTATCACGGGGCAGCCCGGCGATGACCGCTGCGGGGTCCATCAGCCGGCGCTGGGTCAGGCTGACAACTCGTTGCACTTTCACTTCAGCATGAGCACCACGATGACGGTCCGAACCGGACCCACCCTCGGCGGCGAAACCGGCCGCGTGTCTGCGGGCTTCGACCGCGACGACGTCGGCGCTGACCGCACCCACGCCCAACGCCGCGGTAATCCCTGCCTCGATGTCTACCGCGTCCATCGAACGATGGAGCAGCAGGACGTCGATCAGTTCACGGGTCCCCTCGGCGTCGCCGTTGACCCGGCGCGAGGCAGACCAGAAAGCTTCATGGGCGCTGGTGAACGCCCCGGACTCCCGCGCCCTGGCCAAAGCGGTGGAACCAGGCAAAGCGCCGGGCTTGGTCTTGAGGACCTCCAGGTAATGGTCCAGCTGGACCGACTGCGCGCCCTTGGCAACGATCCGCTGATGCCTGGCCGCCACCGCGCGGCCGTCGAACACCACAAGCTCCGATGCCCGCAGGGACACCCTGACTCTTCTACCGATGAACCGTGCCGGGACCGAGTACTTCACCATCCGCACCGTGATCATCGAGGACCGGTCCACTCTCGGGTTCAGCAACAGACCGGGATCGAACTCATCGGCAGGCAACGGTGCCAGGAACGGGCGCTCGGCGGCGAGGTCCTGACCGATGGTGCGGATCCGGTCATTGATCCGCCGCTGATCGTCTTGGACCTCCCAATCCCGGATCCGGTCGTTGAGCTCCTCGAGGGACTTCACGACGGGCATCGGGGACAGCCGGTTGCGGCGGAACCAGCCCACTTCCCCTTCGACCCCGCCTTTCTCGTGAGCCCCGGCAATCCCTGGCTGGCAATAAAAAGAATCAAAACCATAGAACGAGCGGAACAACACCCACCGGTCGTTCTCGATGCGGTTCCGGCCCTGCCCGAACACCACGGCCCGGACGGCACGGGTGAGGTTGTCATAGCGGATGTGTTTGACCGGCACGCCGCCGATCTCGTTGAACGCCTCGACATGGCCTTCAAGAAATGCTTCCTGAGCCTGCGTGGGGTAAATCCGGTGGATGGCCTTGCCGGAATGGGACAACCGGAAGATGAACATGTGGCACTTCGTCTTCATCCCGTTCAACACGATCCAGACCTCGCCGAAGTCCACTTCCGCCTCCGCGCCCGGGGCGTGTTCTTGCGGGACGAACACCTCAACCCGGCGGCCGGCCTCGACATCGATCTGCGCCCGGCGGACCCGGACATAATCCCGCACCGTCGAATACGACAGCTCCTCCGCACCGTGCTCCTCAATGAGCCGGGCAAGAATCCTCCGGGCAGTATGGCGTTGCTTCCGCGGCGCCGTCGTGTCCTCAACCAACATCGCATCAATCGCCGGTTTGAACGGATCCAGCCGGGGCGACGACCTCTCGGGCGTCTTCCGCGCCGGAGGGACGGGATCCGACAATGCCTGCCGGACCGTGTCCCTACTAACCTGATACCTCTTTGCCAGACCACGGATCGATAACCCCTCAACACGGGCATCTCTGCGGATCCTGGCAAACAACTCCAAGCGCACCCTCATCCGGACCTCCAAACGTTGCTTTCAACAGATGAAAGCAACACTGAGGGTGGTCCTGATTCAGACCGTCACAACCAACCGGCGAGTCGTGGAGTGGTCCTGATTCAAGCCGTCATACCGGTCCTGAATCAAACTGTCATATTCATGCGGTTCGCCGTCAGCCCTATGAAGGACTCTTTCGCCCTCAGGTTCTACACGGCATGCACCCTCTTTATGAAGGGACACGAGTGGTACGACAACGGCGAAGCCTGCGCCCGTGCCATCGAGGCAGTGGCGGAGGTGGTGCACATGTTCTTGCCCTGAGCTTGCCGGCGCTTCCGGCAACTCACCCATTAGCGCTCGAAACCACCCTCACGTGAGTGGCCGGGGGCGGCTCCGGTGCGTCCTTGCGGCGTGGGGTGGGTGTGTTGCGGGTGCGTGTTTTTCGGAGCCGCAGGGAAGCTGGCGGCCTGCAGTCTGCGCAGCCGTGCCAGGGCCGGGTCAACCTCCACCTCCGTCACTGAAACCTCTGCCGATGGTGGTGGTTTGGGTGGGTCGATGGATGCCTGGAGTTTCCCCTCCAGCTCCGCGCACCTCACGCGCGCTGCGATGAGTTTGTCTTCGTATTTGAACGGCTTGCCGGCCTGGCTCTCGACGTCTGCCAGCACCGCCTGCTTTTCGGTAATGGTCTGGCGCAACTGGGCCTCGTAGTCGGGCAGCCCGGACACTTTGTTCTCCAGTCGGGTGATGATGCCGGCGCTTCCTTCCAGCAGCTCCATGCGGGTGAAGACCAGCGCAGGCGCCGGCACGTCCTTGAGGGTGATCGCGAGATCCTGGTAGGAGCCGAGCCTCGAGTCCTCGGCCGCGTTGCGGACCTGCAGCTCGTGGCCGCCCAGGGAAACCATGGTCCCGTAGTCCTGGTTCTGGCGGTAGTAGTTGCCGTATTCCGGCGTGTGCGCACGGACCCATTCCGAGATGGCGGCCACGGCCTCCGCGCGTTTCGTGTAGTTCCTGCCATCGATGCTCGCAGCAAAGGCCTCCCCCGCCGTCGGGATGATGCGCGGCAGCGCGGCCTGCACGGCGGGTAACTTGCTTTCGGCTTTGGTGATGCTGGTTTCGGCGGCGCCCCTGGTCCAGGCCAGGGTGCTCTGTCCCTTCTCGTGGGCGCGTTTGAGGCGTTCGAGTTTGGTCCGTGCGGCGTCGGCCTCGATCTTCTCCATCACCAGCGGGTTCCCGGAGGTCGCGGCTTTGATCTGCGCCGCGTTCAGGGCCAGGTCTCCGACGTCCTCGATCTCGCGGATATCCAGGCGCCCGCGAAGGACCTGCTGGATCATGGTCGCCTTGCGCTGGATCCCGTCCCACGCGGCGCTGTCGTAACTGCCGACCGTGGCGTACTGGAAGTTGTGGACCTCGGCGTTGGCGTTGCCCTGCCGGATGATGCGCCCGTCGCGCTGGGTCAGGTCAGCCGGCCGCCACGGGCAGGTGACGTGGTGGATCGCTTTGGCGCGGAGCTGGACGTTCGTGCCGGTCCCCATCATGGCCGTGGAACCGATCAGCACGGCCACCTCCCCGGAGCGGCATTGGGCAAAGAGCCGGGCTTTCTGCTCGGGCTTGGGCGAGTCCTGGATGAACCGGATCTGCTCCGCCTGGATCCCGCCGGCCACCAGCTGGTCCTTGAGCTGCTGGTAGGCCGTCCAGACCGGCTTCCCGTCGGGCCCGGTGTTCTTCGACGGCGTGCTCAGGTCACAGAAGATGATCTGCAGCGCCCCCTTGTTCGCCGAGGGGATGCCGGACCGGAAGCCGGTGTCATACTCGTTCTCCCGGTTCTCTTCCCAGACCGCCAGGGTCTTGGCGACAACCGCATCCAGCTTGGTCCCGGATTCGGGTTCGATGCCGACCATGCGCAGATCCAGGGCCGCTTTCCGGCCGTCGTTGTAAACGCTCAGGGCATTGTCCGCGCCCTTCTCCGCCCATCCGGACAGGGAGTCCAGCCGGTCCGCGAGGCCCTTCATGTACTCGGCAAGCTCCGGCGGCTGCGCAATCAGCACCAGCTCCGGTTGCCGCTCCCCGTCCTCGGGCCGGCGGGCCAGGTCCGGGGTTTTCAGGTTCAGGTCCTCGGAAAGCTTCACATCAGCGAAGACATGGAAGGACCGCAGCATTTCGGGGACGTTCTTGAACTTCGCGAAGCGCGGTTTGTTCTTCAGCCGGCCTCCGGCGTCCATCTCGATGGCGGTGACCGTTTCCCCGAACGTCGCGCCCCAGACATCGAAGTTCTCCACCCCCGCGGCGTGGAGCAGGTCCGGGCGCAGGTAGCGCTGCATCACGTGGGCTTCGGTGATGGAGTTGGCGATCGGCGTGCCGGTCGCCATCGTGACGACGCGCTCACCATGGACGCGGCGAAGGTATTCGAGCTTCAAGTGCATGTCCGTGGCCCGGATGGAGCCGGCGATTTCGGCGCCCTTGATGTTGGTGACTGTGCGCAGGTTCTTATAATCGTGGGCTTCGTCCACGAACAGGTAATCCACACCAGTGTCCTCGAACGTCAGTCCCGGGTCCGGGGCGGTGTCCATGAGGCGCTTCATGCGCTCTTCTTCGGCCTGGAGCTTGGTCTCCAGTTTCTTCACCGTGGTCCGGTCTTCGCCCTCGGCCTGGGCGTTGACGATGGTCTGCCGGACATCGGCGATGAGCGCTTCCTGATAGGCCTCAATGGTCTCTGCCTTCACACCGATGCTCTTGAAGGCCTGCTGGGTCATGATGATCCCATCCCAGTCATTCGCCGCGGCGCGGGCGACGAACTGCCGGCGCGCGGCCACATCCCCGCTCCTGGTCTTGATGTCATCGGACCCTGCCGAGAGCAGACGCGCCTGCGGGTACAGTTCAAGCCATTCGCGGGTGAACTGCTCCAGCATGTGGTTCGGGACGACCACCATGGGCTTGGAGGCCATGCCCAGGCGTTTGAGTTCCATCGCGCCCATCACCATCTCGGCGGTCTTCCCGGCCCCGACCTCGTGAAAGAGGCCCACGGCCGGTTCGGAGATGATCCGGGCGACGGCGGTGCGCTGGTGCGGGTGCGGGGTGAAGGACTTCGCCAACCCCGGCAGGCTCAGCCGGTGCCCTTCCTTCGTGTAATCGCGCAGGGCCAGGGAGTTGAAGCGCCGGTTGTACTCATCAAGGAGCCGGCCGGCACGTTCGGGGTCTTCCCAGACCCACTCGGCGAAACGCTCCTGCAGGGCTTCGGCCTTTTCCTGGGCTGCTTCGGTTTCTTCGAGATTGGCGACGGATTTGCCGTCCTCGTCCTTGTCCTCAACCTGGATGCTCTTTTGTTCCAGGATGCTTTGCAGCAGGTCCGGGGCAGGCCTTCGGGCTGTCCCCCACTCATTCGTGGAACGCACCGTTCCCCGGTTGGCTTTGACCCGCCAGATGCCGGCGCCGACGCTGCTCACGCTGGCGGTAGGGTCGGCCAGAATGTCCTTCACGAATTGCTGGTGCTCCTCGGGGGAAATCCAGACCGCGCCCAGGCGCGCCTCGACGTCTTCCATGCCGACCCGCGGCGGCTGGACTTCCTCCAGGGCGGTGACGTTAACGCTCCAGCGTGCCTCCCCTGCCGCGGCGGCCCGGGCAGCGTCGAGCTTGGTCCGCACGTTCCCGGACAGGTATTCCGGTGCCGTGACGAGCTTGCCCGTTTCCGGGTCATCGAACACGAGCGTGCCCAGCCGGTCGCGGGCCTCCTCCTCCGTCACGCCCAGCAGCTCCGCGATCTTCTCCAGTTCCGGGGCGCCATAAGTGTCCAGGGCGATGGCCAACGCTTCGTCAACGGTGTCCGCGCCCATCAGCGGTTTGCGGGCCACCACCTGGCGGTGCCGAAGCAGTGCCGCCGGTGTCGCCGTCTGGGTTTCCTCGTTGAAGTTCTCCAGAGCCGGCGGCAGGGCACCGAAGGGGTCCGTCTGGCGCAGGATCCGCACGGCCGGTGCTGCACGGCGGGCGATGATCTCCTCGCCGGATTCCTTGTCCGTACGGACCGTCTCAGTGAAGCGGTTCAAGGGTCCGTACTTGGCGGCATAGGCCGTGTACTTCTCAGCCAGGGCCGTTCGTTGGGCGGACAGTTCCGGGGTGTCTTCGCTGTCGGAAGCCTCCATCTCCAACAGGGACCGTGCCCCGTCCCGCAGCCCCAACAAAGCATGCAGTTCGGCCGCGTGTGCTTTGGGGACCGGGAAGGGGACCTGTTCCCCTGCCCGTGCCACCATGAAGGTTCCGTCAGGCCCGGCGGTGAGGGTGCCATCCCATTCCAGTCCGGGCTCCGACAGTAGCGCCGCGGGGGTCTTCCCCGGAGCCGGCTCGGCAGGGGCGTGGCCCAGGCCGGCCCCGAGCGCGTCCGTCACGATGACATCGAGCCGTCGTGCGAGCAGCTGCGGGACCGCGGTAAGGTCATCCGCTTTCACGGAGACCGTTTCCTCCCCGTACATGCCGTTTCCAACGGTAATCTTTCCCAGGACGTTCTGCGGGTTAAGGTCAAAGTAGTTGTTGATCTTAACGTTGCGGCCGGCGATGATGACGGGCCCCACGGTTTCCCAGTCCGTATTGGCAGGCTCCCGGCCCGGCTCGCGTTTGCGCAGCAGCAGCAGGTCGGTGAGCGCTTCGGTGCCGGCGGCGCGGCGGTGGGCGCCGGTGGGCAGGCGCACGGCGCCCACCAGGTCCGCCATGGCGCTCATCTCCCGTCTCGAGGCCGGATTGGCGGCGTCCAGGGTGAAGCTGGAGGTCAGCACGGCGACGTAACCGCCGGGCTTCACGGCGGCCAGGCTTTTGAGGATGAAGTGGTTGTGCATGGAGTGCCGGGAGTCGGCGTTGTGGGTCTTGTCGTAGAGCGCGTTCTTACTGAACGGGACGTTGCCGACGGCAAGGTCAAAGGAATGGGACGTGATCGGGGTGTCTGCAAAGGATTCGCTGCGGATGCTCGCGTGCGGATAGAGCTTCCGGGAAATGGAGGCCGTCAGCGGATCCAGCTCCACACCGGTCATCCGGGCGCCTTCCGGGGCGAAGCCGATGAACGTCCCGGCCCCCGACCCCGGTTCCAGCACCTCTCCCCCGGTGAAGCCGAGCCGCTCCACGGCGGACCAGATCTCCTTCACCAGCGCGGCGTCGGTGTAGTAGGCGTTGATCGTCGTCCGCGACGCGGCCGCGTACTCACGCTCGCTCAGGACCCCGGCCAGCTGCGTGCGCTCGGCCGCCCAGTCATCCTTGTCGAACAACTGGGGTACCGCTCCCCAGCTGGACCACTGCGCCAGGGAACGCTGCTCGGCCCCGGTGGCCGGGCGCTGCTGTTCCTCCAGTTCCCGGACGATGCGGATTGCTTCCAGGTTCGCCGCGAACCGGGCTTTCTGGCCTGAAGGGGCAAGGTCGGCCTGCGATGCAGGACGGAAACGTCCGGCCGTCGCCGGCCCAGGGATCTCTCGTTGCTGCGGTCCGGGTGCTAGTCCTGCTCGTCCTCCTGGCGCGCCGAGCTCGGCTCCATGTCCTCCGGCTCGGCGGGAAGGCCGGCGTAGATCATCTCCTGGTACACCATCTCCCGTGCCCGCAGCTTGGCCATGTTCACCAGCCCGATGTACTCCAGCGGCGGCTCCGAACCCCTGATCGGCGTCAGTTCCTCGCTCAGGTCCCGGATCGCCTGTTGAATTTCCTCCCCCAACATCGAAAAGTGCTTCTCCGGATCCACTATCTGCGCGAAGGCCTGCGGATCGTGCTTCTTCATGGTTTCCATGGCGTGTTTGCCGTGCTCGTTCATTGATTACCTCTTCCGGTTCGGCCCACAACGACTCCAGACTCAGCTGACCCTCAATGTGGTTCTTAGATTTCCTCGGTGCCATGTGCGCCGCTCCCCCTCCGTTTGCCCCCACGCTAGCGAAGGCCCCGGAGGACTCACAGTCACACGCTTATTCCTGCGGGGCCTGGAGGCTCTTCCGCTGCCGTGCGAGCTCACGGACCACCGTGGCCTCACTGACGTCGATGGTCTTGGCGATGTCCCGGATCGTCCGCTTTTCGCCGCGCATCCGATGCGCCGTGGCTGCCTTGTCCGGCGTCATCTTGGTCGGCCGCCCGCCCACTCTTCCCCTCGCCTTGGCAGCGGCAAGCCCGGCCATGGTCCGTTCGCGCAACCGGTTCCGCTCGTACTCGGCAATGGCAGAGAAAAAGTGGAACATCAGCACGCCCTGGGACGTGGTCGTGTCCAGCCACGTCTCGGTCAACGACCGGAGCCCGACATGCCGGTCTGCCAAAGTCTTCACGATGCCGGCAAGGTCGGCAGTGTTGCGCCCGAGCCGGGACAAATCGTTGACCACCAGGATGTTCCCGGGCTGCAGGTGATCCAGGCAGTCCTGCCACTGCGGCCGATCAGTCGTCGCCCCCGACGCAAAATCTGTCCAGATCCGGAAGCACCCGGCAGCGTTCAAAGCGTCCAGCTGCAAATCCACCGACTGCTCCGTCGTGCTCACACGGGCATAACCCAGGAGAGCCGGCGTCATGACGCCCCCGAACGTGAGCGTTCGAATTCCTCGAGCAAGTCTTCGGTTGGCGCATCTTTATGTTTTCCGACCCACCGTTGAACCACAACACTGATTACGACACCTGCCATCCCCACCCCGAGCAATACGAAGGACCAACCCAGGAACAACAAGGTAACCTCCCACGTACTTCCTAGATTGTGGATGACGTTAGGGATGTTCCATACGGCACCTCCCAACAGGACAAATATGGAGGCATACATCAATGCGTCGACCCAATGGATCTTCCGCTTGCCCCAAGGAACTTTCCTCAGGCGTGACTGCAACAAATCGAGGTATCGCTCGGTAGCTTTGTTACCCGAGTCCAGGAGGCGGACGCGGAGAGCAGCAGCCTCCTCCTCCTGTACAACTCTTCCCGACAAATCCCCCTGCTCGTACTGCTCGCCAATAGTCTTCGCTAGGGCAAACGCCCGAATGGCAAAACTGTGAGCCCGTATCTCCTGGTCGTTCTCAAACACCTTCCAAAAGGATGTTGCCATCACGCCCAGAGCTGCAATGACAACCCCCGCCACCTTCACCGCATCTACCGCATCCATGTCTCCCCTAACCTCTCATCAAAAACGGTAGCGCCACGGTTTTGACTCATTTTGTTTTCGCAGTCGAGTTATGAGCAAGTGTAACCGATCAAAACAGCTTGCCGAGAGTGCCATTTTCGAAGTCGTCTGCACGGCTACAGACGGTGGACGGGGGACCCCTGAGCGGACATCCCCGGGGCACCGATGACTTCCAGGCCGGCGCGTGCGGGTCCAATCCAAGTGCCGGAGCCCGGAGCGCTCAGCAGCATTTCGCACATCAGCGTTGGGCCATCGCTTGCTCACCAAGGCGGGAAAGGTGAAGGGCGGAGGGCCCCTTAATCCGCCATTACATCGACCTCCAGTCGGGTGACTTCCTGTCTAGTACTTGTCAGGTACTGAAGCGATATAGCGGTCCGGCCACTTTTTTGTTCGATAAATCGGGGTTCTACATCGAGGTATGAATCTCCAGCCAGGTCGCCCAAATTGTGCCACGGAGCCGTGGCCGCTCCCGACCTCGGCTGCGCGAAGCCTCGAAGGATGTCCACGCAACCCTCGGGTTGAATCCGTTCCGTTCTGATTATTAGCCCCTCGACGTCCTCGCCAAGGTTGCTCACCCGGATCAGGGGCGTGCCGTCACTATCTCGGAGGAACTTTGCCTCAAGCCTGTTGAGTGGATCGGAAGTAGGCCCTTGTTGCAGGGCCTCCAGTAGTTTCTCCTTGGCGGTGTTCCGTATGACCTTCATTCGGGGAGGACCGACCGGACCACGGAAAAACGTGCTTAGCAGTCCGTCGACAAGGTCCTTCTGAAACCCTTTGGGTTGCCTGGGCCAGGCCGGGTCTAGAACGGTTAGTGTCCGCGACCCGTCCGCGTTGATCCAATCCCTGATGACGCCGTTGATATGATCGTCACCGAACGAGTATCCGACGATCACAAGCCGATGCGCCTTCTCGAGCGATTCCTGAAAGCTACGCATTAGAGCCAAAGTAGGCCCGTCAGCGGTGAGCTTTTCACGGTCGCCGATAACGATTGCCGGAACTCGATTGTCGGCCGGTTCGCTCGTGGTTACGACCGAAGTTCTGATGAACCTGTTCTCGTCTCCGTTACCTGGAATTCGCGGCTGGTAGGACCAGTCAATGGACCCATGGAGTTTGACCAGGTTCAGTTTGGGGCCAGATCCGGGTTCGAATCCCAAAGGTTTTCCAGGTTCCCAATCGACAATACCCGTATCAAATTCGATCCCGACCTGTTGGCACATTGCTTCGACTGTGAGGTCATAGTTCAAGGTCGCAACGTCCAACACGCCCTGAGCTTCAGCGAGGCTTGCCAAAGGTCTTAGGTAGCTTACGTCGCCGTGGCTGGCCAGCAGAATGCATACCGCTGCCTTTAATTCGCGCTCCAGCCGTTCGTAGATAGCCCCGCTTCCAGGCTGCATCGCCGCACGTGAAATTTCAGCAACTGCCTTGGCCACGCCATCGCCGGATCCGGTACCTGATAGGGCCCGTGCGATTTCTCCAACCATGGAGCTACCTGAGGAGGGAACAGGGTGGTCATCAAAGGCTTCGACGCTGGGCAACCATGCCGTCACGAATGGTGATGCCTCGTGGTCAGACCGGGTTTTGAGTAGTCGAAGCGCCGAGAACATTCGCTCGACGTTAAGGGCACTGTACGGATTGCCGCCTGTATTGCCGCGGTGCCCGATCATCGCGCTGCAGACAAAATTCAACGTCTCCGCCAACCTCCGGCTTTCGTAATTCTGACTCTGTCCCATCAGGTCAATCAGATCTTTGGTCAGCTGGCCGGTCATTGGGAGACCAGCATCCGCGGATGCTCCAGCGCCTAACAGCACAGCGACGCGCGACTCTTTCAAGCTCTGTCCCTCTCTTCTCGGAAGGTCTAGATTCGGTCCCCAGAAATACTGGAAGCCTTCCTATGGATTGCCTCGCCAATTGGCGAGCGGACGGCGTCCTCGCGGCGGGTTTGACGTCCTCATTTCCTCAGGATACGGATCCCTACCGACACGCGTTCGGATTCGGATCGGGGTCTCATGACGTATTGTCGTTTTTCGAACATTCCGTGCAGGTCGAGTTCGAAAAAAGACGATGCTGTCTACGAGACGATGCGGCCGCTTCAAAAACGGTCGATTTTGAACGATGACGAAAACGGTCTGATGCAGGTGTGGCGCGTGCAAAGCAGATTGAGACCTAGAATCAACCGTATGACTGGTCTCGTAAGCGATCCCGCGGATTTACTGCGCCCAATTTCCACTGCAGTCAAAGTTATTGGAGCCCCAATACTGCAGAACGCACGGGATCACGAGAACTACCAACATTTATTGGTGCAGCAACTCGCACCGCTACTGAATGACCTAGAGGCACCTCTGCGCGCGATGAGGGCCGCTAGTCCCTATCTTGACAAAGAGGCAACGGACGAGCTCCACGCGGTAGCCCAGGACCTGAACCGTTTAGCTAGGTCGATGGCGGCACCAGCCTGGTGGAAGAAGCCAGTCTTCTGGATGCTTACAGACTGTCGACCAATCTTCAAGCAATTCACCTCGGACCTGTCTGCGGCGGCCACAGTTGCCATCTCTGCTCAGCCTAAGTTTGCCGACTGGCAAGCAAGCAAACCTCACCCTCAGTACATTGGCGATTTGGACCCACAGACCCTGAAAGAAGCGCAGGAGTTCTGGGCTAAGTCACAGGACTTGGAGGCGCTGAGGCTGGACTTAAACGCCCGAATCGACGCAGCGCGGGCTTCTCGCGAAGTAGCAGACGAGTTCTTCCACGAATGGATGCGAGGTAGAGGGTTCGTTAAGAAGTCGAAGCACTAGCTTCTTTGCGCAAGCGAGTGGGTCCACACACACCATTTCCTGCAGGATCCTGCTCAACGGGACGGAACTCATCAAACAGACATCTACCGGTCGGTACTCAATCGTTATGTGCAACAAAGGTAAGTGACGCATCTAGACCAGACACGAGAAGATGTCGGGCGTCCGAGGCGGGCTAGTTAATCCAGACTTCAGCACCCAATCCGAAGAGCAGATACGGGGGTTTCCACCTCGCAGCATTAACTTGGCCCTGGTCCAACGGGGTGTGGCTTCCTGAAGGTCAAGGTTCTGGTCACCCGTGGATACTCGCGCATTATGTGGACGCTTTTACGGGTGTCTCATGTCGTGGACCGGTGTCGCAAAAAACTACAGCTTTACAAGACACTGCACGCCCTGCCGGCCCAAATGACCAATGCCCCGGAATCACGCGGATCCCACCAGACGGCAAGTGTCTTGCAAAGTCGTCTCAATGCTCATCGTGTCTCGCGGCGTGTTTTGGGTATTTTCGAGACAGGATGGTGAGGTGACACAACTCGGGTACACCAGAATCAGCACCGCCGGCCAGGACGCCCAACTCCAACTCGATGCGCTCCTCGCTGCCGGCGTCCAGAAGCGCGATGTGTTCGCCGACGTCACCTCCGGAAGCAGAACGGCGATCGAGCGTCCCGGAATGAAAAAGCTGCTGGAGTACGCCGAAGACGGCGACACCGTGGTTGTGTGGCGGGTCGACCGCCTCGGCCGGTCCCTGATCGACGTTCTGAACACCGTCAACCTTCTGCGCGAACACGGTGTGCACCTCCGATCGATCTCGGACGGAATCGACCCGGCCACCTCAACTGGGCGGATGATGCTGAACATGCTTGCCACCCTGGCCGAGTATGAGCGTGAGCTGATCGTCGAACGAGTGAACGCCGGAATCGCCGCAGCCAGGCAAAGCGGCACACGTTTCGGCCGTCCGCCCGTCAATGCAGAGGTCATCGCGGAAAAGCTGGCAATCGTCGCCGATGCCCGCAAACGCGGACGCACCGCGGCAGACGCTGCCGCTCTCGTCGGATGGAGCCGCGCGACGCTGTACCGCCACCAGACGGCCATTAGTTCCGCTGGAACCCAGGCAACATAGCGCTGCAATTTCTACGCCATTTATCACTGCGATCCACAGCGAAGGTGGTCTCGTAACTGACGGTAGATGCCCCGATTCCACCAGAAGGTTTCGAGACATGGTTACGGGAATCCCTGACCGGGACCTACCCCGCCGCTTCGCGAAACTGGAATGCCGCCGCCACTGTGATCGCCGGGATTGCGAGACGCCTCGTATCTCGAGGGTTATGAGTCGGTTTCTACCCTCAATGGAAGGATCTGGATAAACATAGTGTTCCATAGTGTTTACATGAAGCACTATGGAACACTAGGCTGGCTCAAGTTAGGCATCATCGACAATGAAGGGTCCACTGCCATGTCTCGCCTCGATCTCACGAATCTGGCTATTACCGCCGCGCAGAACATTCAGACCGCCGATAAAGTCAGTCGTGACCCGGCCGTCGTCAAGGCCGCGAAACAGTTCGCAGAAGACGGCACCCGAGCCGTCCGCTCAGGCGGGGCCCTGATCCGCGAAACTCGATCCTCCTGGCACCGCAACAGCCGCTGACGGAAAGGGTGCCGAACAGATGAGCGATTTCAGCGCAGAGGCATTGGGTCTCGTGATCCACGAGCACCGCCAGGCTCAGACGCCTCCGATGACTCAGGAGGAGCTGGCCAAGCGGGCCGAATACGGCAAGGGGGGCGCGGTCTCAATCTCCCGGATCGAGCGCGGGCTCGTAAGTCCTGGTGAGTACCGTCTGGCTGCCATCGCCCTTGCGCTCCAAATGACGCCCGAATGGCTTAAGCAGGAGGCGAAGGACCTAACCGTGTCCCTCGCTAATCAGCGAGGCCAGCGGCCGGAGAGACTGCGTGACCAGGTCGCCGAGACGAAAAGGCGTCACGCCAGGGTCAACGAGATCGCGGCCGAGCGGTCGAGGATCACCCAAGAGCTGGGCGAGGCATTCAACAAGGTCCACGATGACGCTCGCGACAAGTTCTTCATGGCGTTCGTCGGGCTCGCCGAGAGCATCAGGGATGCGCCCGAACCCGGAAAGCCGAACGAGCAAGAGCTCGAGAGTACAAGCGAAACACCTGCTGCAATCCATATCGGGGCCATGTCGGTGGGGATCGCCAACGCGATTCGTGGTGCCGCCGCTGGTGGTGCGGTCGGGGCGGCCGCCGGCGGCGCCGCGGCCTATGGAGCCTTCGCTGCCGTCGCGATGTTCGGAAGCGCCTCAACGGGCGCGGCCATCTCAACGCTGTCCGGGGTAGCAGCAACCAACGCAACTCTTGCCGTTCTCGGCGGAGGCACCCTGGCCGCAGGTGGCGCAGGCATGGCCGGCGGAGCTCTCCTGCTCACAGGCATGGTCGCCGCTCCTGCGGCTGCCTTGGCCGCCGCAGGCTTCTACGTGTTGAAACAGCGTCGCAACAAGAAGGAGGAGGAGCGGTTACGAACCGAGGTCGAGGCTGCCGAGGAGGCCCTGGGCCAGTCTCAGCAAGGCTTCAACGTGATGATCGACGTGCTGGATCGTGCCGCGGAAATCATGGAATACGTCAGCATCCACGGCACCCACGCCCTCGGGAAGTGGAGGAAAAACCTACCGCCGGAACCCCGGGACTGGGAAGCGCTCGGGCACGATAGGCAGGAGCGGTACAAGGAGTTCCTAACCTTGGCGGGATGCCTCCTCGCCGTGAGCAGCATCAACATCAGCGCCCTCCTGACGGCAAAGCCCGACGCCTTGCGCGAGATGGACAAAGCCATCGATGAAACGCTGCGGTACGCCGGCCAGACCATACGGTCCATCATCTGAGGGCCGCAATTCCGAGTCTCGAAACCTTCCTGCCTCGCCACCCAAGGGATACGAGACGCTTGATGGGTTCCTGGTAGAAACGAAAAAGAAGCCGCCTAAGTCCCGCTAGTCTCATTCAGGTTGAAAAATTCCGCTACCGAAAGAAATCACCCAACCACGCTTAGAGACCAAGGGCCGCTTTTCGTGGTTTGCGCAGGTTGCCTGAGGATCCCGCTAAGTGCCTTTCTCGGCCGCCAAGCCTCCCTATAAACATGGCCTGGGGTCGCTTCCAGGCCGCTCGTCGACGACCTCCTGTCCCCGTGAGGCAACACATTGAGCCGCCAGTGCAGGTCGGCCGTTGTCCTGACCTCAATGTCTGACCTGCGGTGCATAATGAATCAGCGAATGGGGAGAGAGGGGACGTTCCATTGATGGGCAATAAACCTGGTACATATCGAGCTACTTCCGATGCCACCGGTTTCCGGCGGTCGTCCTTCAGTTACCCTCCCGGAAGGTCAGGACTTCAAAACCTCTCGCTTTGGTTCGTGGCTGAAACAGTAACTGGGCACAACGCGTTACCGACTTCAGCTTGCAATCTGGCTGAAATCGAAATTTGAACACACTAATAGAAATATGGGGAACAAATGTCACATCAACAGGGTTACCAGCAGCCGGCACCCGGGCAGCCTGAGCACCCCCCTCTCGCGCAGCCGGGTTATGGGGAGCCAATGCAGCCGCCGAAGCCGACGAAGGCGAAAAAGCAGCTGAACGTCCTCGGGCTCATCGCGCTCATCACAGCGGCGCTCGGCTTCATCTTCGCCTGCATCCCCGGCGCCCTCATCGTTGGCTGGATACTGCTGCCGATCGCATTCGTACTGGCCCTCGTTTCTCTGTTCCTCAAGGACAAGGCCAAGTGGATGGGCATCACCGCCCTGATCACCTCGATCGTGGGAACGATCATCGGCGTTGTCGTTTTCTTTGCCGTCGTCACGACGTCATTCAACAACTCCTTCGGCGGCGGCAACACCACAGTCGTCAAACCATCCGACGGCGCAGCTGCCAGTACTGGAGCAGCAGAGAAGCCGGCCGCCCAAACTGGGACCCGCGAGAACCCTTACCCGATCGGCTCGACTATCACGTCGAAGGACTGGCGCGTCAAGATCAACTCCGTCACCCTCGCAGCCACGGATGCCGTTGTCGCGGCCAACCAATTCAACAAGCCACCGGCTGAGGGGTCGCAATACATTCTTGTGAACTACTCCGCCACCTACATCGGCGATGACCCTAAAGGACAATCGCCTGCCTTCGTTTCAATCGAGTACGTCACAGCAAGCGGCAACACCGTCAATGAACTCGACAATCTCGTCGTCGCACCGCAACCCATCGACACCATGAGCACGCTCTACAAAAACGCCACCGCCACAGGGAACGAGGCCATTCAAGTGCCTACCGCAGCGGCTGGTCAAGGCGTCCTCGCCGTCAGGCCGGGCATGCTCGGCGACAAGATATTCGTCGCCGTTCAGTAACACTGACGGGAAACATGCAAAGCCCCCGGCACATGAACGGGGGCTTTGCCGTGCCGAGGAGCCATGGCCTCCCTGCTTGCGGTTCGCCGCTCCCGAAGAGCGCACGGGACGCAGACCTACCGCCCGACGCAACGTTTCCTGACGATGGCGGCGCGCACGCCGTGTATTCAGTCGCTTCTGTGGTCCCGCACGCTCGGCTCCCCGGTGGTCATAGTGCCTCCTCCGACTCGGCGTTTCGAAACCTCTAGGTCTCGGCCCGCTCAGGTGCGCTGGCCGGGCCTAGAGGTGGAATGAAGTGCCAGCTGCTTTGCCTTTGTAAGCCATGAGTTACGAGGCGGATCGGTTGCGAGACACTCTCGGTTGGGTCGCCTGGGAATTACGCGGCCGGTTTTGCTCGCGGCGTCACCGGTGCTGATGGGCCGGGGTCGGTTCCGCTTCAATAGATCGGTGACCCAGACGATCTTTCCTGTCGCCTTGACAGTGCAGAGAACGAACGTCGAACGGGTCCTTTCCACCTGCGCGACGGTCGAGGAAACCGCTCCTGACTCATAGGCGCGTCCGCGAGTCCTGCATCTTTCTGCAGATGGCAAGTGAAATCTGCTCCCGGCAGTCCGATGATTGGTCTACGTTCACACCAAGCCAAAGGAGACGCCGTGGCCGATCAGGTTGCAGTACTCACAGTATTCGCCGTGCTTGTGGCGGCGGGCTTCGCCGGTGGGATCGGTCTCTGTTGGTACATGTACAGGAACGAGAGCGTCGCATCGCCGCTTCGCCTGCTGGCCTCGAGGATTAGCTGGGGGAGAGTCGAAGAGCCAGCGAATTACGCACGGCTCACGAGGTCGATAAGGGCTGGGCTCAGACGTGCCTACACGATTGACATCGGAGGCTCCAGGTCGGCAGCCGGCGTCTTGTCGGTTTATGTCGCCCCTGAAGCGCGGGATGAGCTGTCACGCCACGAGGTCGCAGATCTCCACGAGCAGATTGCGCGTGCCTACGCCCGCGAGGCGCTTCGGGCGGGCTGGAGGCATCCTCCGGAGGACCAGTTGACCGTCTACGTCGTGGTCGACGAGTCGAGATATGCCAACCACGCCCGCGTTGATTCGCGTCGGCCCAATAACGGGCAGGGCTCGTGCAAGGTTGTGGACCTGCGGGCGGAGACGATCTCCTCCGGGGTCGCGCCTGTAATGGATGGCGGACCAAGTGTGACCAAAGAGTTAGGTGACGACACCACGGTCGACTACTCGGGCACGACTGCGACTCTTGATGATCTGGCCTCAGAAGACACCAACGATCCCCATGACCTTCCGGGCAGTCACGAAGAATCTACGGCGGCCGACCCTGAACGTGCCCTCGTGACGAATGGCGGAGTTGTGCTGGGCCGCGTCACCGTCTCGGGGATGAAGATTGGGAGGTCGTCAGAGACAGACCTCCTCGTAGACGACCGATCCGTGTCGCGGTATCACGCGATTTTGAAGACTGAGGGTCACGACCTGGTCCTAATACCCGAGCCCGGTAGAAGATGCTTCGTCAATGGCGTCCTAATCCAAGGACCGACGATGGTGAACCCCGGGGACAAGCTGAAGTTCGCACGCTCCCCAAAGGTCTTCACAATCGAGGGCGGGCGCGGGTGAGGCATCTGTCGAAGGTGTCGTACTTACGCAATTCCCGCAGGAGCGAATATCCTCACAACATTCGCTATCGGCTGCAAAGGGGGGACTGTGCTGTGAAAGTCTATGTTCGGCTCCAATCGCCCGACAACGGCGGCGGTGTACTTCTCGCAGGCCGGACTTTGCGGATCGGCTCAGATCACGATGCCGGAGGAGTCCCCCTGATCGCTGTATCAGGGCGGCGACGCCTTTCCCGCCGGGCGCTCGAGATGTTCAACACGGGCTCTAAGCTCGTGATCTCAAGCCACCAGCAAGCAAGATCGAGCACCGTAGCCGTCATCGACAGGACCGGCGGAAAAGGCCGTCAAACCTTGGGCAGGCGACCCCTTGAGCTGAGGCCGAGGTTCGACGTCGAAATCGCAATAGAGTTCCGCGATGCAGAGTCAGCTCGGATTCGGATCCGTGCCTTCGACGACGGCGGCGCGCCGCTTCCCGAATTCACAGATCCAAACAGGGACGTCGTGGACGAGAACGAAGAACTTCTCCTGCTAGTCAATGCCATCGCGATCGTGGCCGAGTCGGCACCGGGAAAGCTGCCGGCACCGACCCGCGTCCAAGAAGCATTCCTGCCCGCGGTCGGTAAGAGTGTCCACTCGAGCAACACCTTCCGGAAAGCCACCGAGCGGCTTGCGGGCGAGTATGGGCTGCGGGACCCCCGAGCCTTGGCTGACATGCTCGAACGTGGCCTCCTGAGAGGGCACGTGACCGAAGCGATGAAGGCAAGAGTACGAAAGGCAGGCGACAATGCCTGACCTCAGGCTACGCACCGGAACGGCCCTCGATCTCACGCTCAAAGCGCCGGGCAGCCCCATTACAGCGGGACGACGATTCCGGATCGCCGAGGGGGCCACAGTGGGGCACACCTCGCATTCTGTCGTCAACCGCGTGAGAAATGACGGTGGCACCGCTTCGTTCTTCAAGGTGCCTCCAAGGACGAAGCTGGTCCTCAAGTGGAGCGTTGAATCGAAGTCGATGAGCGGTCGCCGTGAGGCCGCACTGGCCGCGATGCGAGAGCTCAGGGAACGCACCCCGAGGTTGATGGTCGGCCTGGTTCCCGTGTACGGAGTATGCATCCAAACCGATGAATCGTCCCGCCAGAAGACCGCTGGAATTATGGATCCGGTCTCGTTCTACGAGCTCATGCCGCACGCCGGCAAGACCCTCGAGCGCTTCATCCAAGACGAAGGTGTCAAGGGGTGGGGCGGGACAGGGCAGCTTGCCGCGGTGTCGTCGATGATTGCCCCCGCTCGGGCCCTTGTGGAAATCCACGCACTAACAGGAACAGAGTCGTCATTCGGCGGGACCGCAGCACACCGCGACATCAAACCCTCCAACCTGTTCGTCCTGCGCGAAGGCGAACCGGGTTTCAAAGACGGGATCCATCCTTGGACGTCATATAAGGACGCCCATCTGGTGCGGATCGGAGACTTCGGCCTCTTCTACTTCACAAACCGTGACCCCGACGCAACCGAAACCACCAACGCAGCCTTCTCCGGCTACTGGACACCGCCCGAAGTCGTCGACCGCGAGGGACTGAAGAACCCTCAAGCCAGGGACGTGTGGTCGTTCGCGGCAACCCTGTTTTTCGCCCTCACAGGTGAGCACCCGTGGGCGAGCATCGAAAAGGGGCGCTTGAACGGGCTGAGCCGGCTCGAAGCTGCGCACATCATGCGGAGCGAGATCCCCGAGCCGGACTCACCTCGCTTCGACAGGATCAACCCTCGCCTGGCGGAGATAATTCGGAAATGCCTCGGTCCACCCAATCGGCGCCCGCGCATGCCGGAGCTTGTGTGGGTGATGCAGGCCTATGTACGCATCGCAGGCAGAACCCAGCTAGAGCAAGAATCCGCAGCCAGGAGGAAGGCTGCGAGTGCGGCCGACCAGATCCGGAGGCGAGAGCAAGAGAGGAAAGACAAAGCACGCAGGAAGTACACCGAAGGCGCGAAACGGATACTCGCATTCACCGGTGCCGGGGCCTTGGCGATCGGTGCATTGTTTATTATCGGTTCGATTGTCCTTGGAAGCTCTACTACGAATGGGTGGCGCCAGGTTGGTGACACGGCAGATTCCGTCTTGCACGTGATGACCGGTACGAGACCCCAGCCCGCGGACGGATTCGCCTCCACCTCTGATCAGACTTTCTTTTTCAGGTTCCCTATGTGGAAGAACCGTGACTTGTGCCATCCAGGTGACACTTTGTGCGCAAACGTTGAGCTTCAGGCCCGCAATGGGCACGAATGCCCTGATGGAGCAGTGTTTACTGCTGCTCTCCGTGACTCCAAAGGCAACTTCGTCTCGGGTATCGGGATGGTGAGGGAACCTGTGAAGTCGAGCGCGCCGACGACATTCTATGTGGGGTTCACCGGGGACATCCCAGGGGGCAGCGGCGTTGACGTCGCTAGCGCAACTTGCTTGCCTTAGCCCAGCAGCACACCGAGGATACAGCGCGCCCAGGCCTCCTCGAAACTTGGCTGGCTCGGTAAGGCGGACGTTGCCTTTCGGCACAGCTCCTTTTCCACATTCCACTGGGGGTACAAGGCCGACGGCGTCTGCAGTCGAGGTCAGATACGGCTCTGGCCTGTACAGGGCGCCCGGAAGCGAGTCGTCGTCCCACAGGGACGTCTCCTTCACCGGCTGCCGTAGCTACGGCAGCCGGTCGTCGCGAACAGGGCGTCGGTGTCCAGGGCCGGCCCCTGGGGGAGTTACGGTCCAGTGACACTGGCCGGGACGAGAGTAGCTGGAATTTGTCGCCGGTGATGTCATTTCCCTCTTTGGCGCGTCTAGGAACGCGGGGGGCGACGTCTCTCAACCCTTGGGATACGAGCCGTATCACCGACCCGGTGACCCTGCAAGGTTGGTGCTTCCAATTTTCGCGGAGTCGTGCGGGTTCGTCCGCGACCGGCGATTCTTGCAACTATGTCTCGAAACCTCATGATTGAATCGCCCGGCGTATCCACCATTAGTTACAAGACACCGGAGCCGCCCATGACGAAACTGATCGGCTACGCCCGCGTTTCGACGCGCCAGCAGTCCACCGACCGGCAGCAGGCAGACCTTCTGGCCGCCGGCGTCCGGCGCGATGACCTCTACGTGGACCACGGAGTATCCGGGGCACGTGCATCACGACCCGAATTCGATCGTGCACTCGACGCGCTCATCGACGGCGACACCCTGGTCATCACGACACTGGACCGGCTCGGACGATCCACCCAGAATATGCTCGCCTTCGCCCACGAACTCCGCGCCCGGGGCGCGGGCCTGCGCGTTCTGAACCTTGGCGGTGGCGACGTGGACACGAAAACACCCATGGGATCGATGCTGTTCACGATCATGGCCGCTCTCGCGCAAATAAAACACGAGATCAAACGCGAACGCGTCACCGACTCCATCAGCAAACGCAGAGAAGCCGGAAAGGACCTCGGCGGCCGACCGCGCCGGATCACCGACAGCCAGATCCGAAGCGCCCTCCGCCTCGTCGAAAGCGGTGAACCAGCTGCGCAGGTTGCCCGCGACCTCGGAATGTCACGCGCAACGTTTTATCGACGGTCCCGGGCACTCACTGCCTAGTTCTCGTTCCGACGCTGTATCCTGTGCTACTTCCCGCCGCATGTCCCTGGTCCGGGCGCTGCTCGGTCGTGGCTAGGGTTCAAGCATGGAAAGGGACGTGTCCGGGGAACTGCAAGGGCAGGGCTCGATCAGCGGGCCGCTCGAGGAGCCCGTCGGCAGCCCAGCTGTGAGGATTCAATCACCGTCTTTGGCGACAACACACGTGCACGAGGAAGATACCGGGGTGTCGGCGACCGGAACATCCCGCTCCTGGTTGTCGTCCGGTTTGAGTCTTGTCCGAAGGGTCGCTGCCAATTTTGACGATGAAATGGAGTAGATGCGTCTCCGGCCCTTCACTACGGACTCGACGACCCCGAATCCATGAAGTGCGGCCAGATGGTTCGAAGCTGTTCCTTGTGAGACCTGCAACTCGATGGCGAGTGAACATGGGGTTGTCGGGTGTTGTAACAGAATCCGGAGGATCCGGACCTTTGGCTGGCTGGAGAAGACGCGGTCAAGGGCGCCCTCTGCATTGATTTCCAAGAATTCTCCGATCGTCTCGTCGCGCCTTGAGAGACGCCAGATTCCCGAAGGGGCGGCGTCCGGCGGCTCAAGCGGCTTGGTCGGCAGTGATGACGCGGACATTGGCGCCAGCAAGTGCTTTTGCGATCGCGGGTGGCAGGGGTGCGTCGGTGACGAGGGTGTCGACGGCATCGAAGTCCATCAGATGGACGATGGCCGGGTGGTTCATCTTGCCGCTTGTCGCGACAACGACCACGTGGTCCGCTGCCCGGATCAAGGCCCTTTTGACAGGTAGTTCCAAATCCCTGTCGACATACAGTCCGTCTGCATGGAGGGCGGCAACGCCGAGAAAGGTCTTCTGGGCCCGCAGCCGGGTGACTGCAGCTACCGTCATGTCCCCGGCGAATGCCTGGCTGTCCTGGAGCAGTTCGCCTCCTAAGCAGATGGTTCGCGCGGATTTGAACTGGAGTCCTTGCTGGATCACAGGCGCCGAGTTGGTGATGATCGTGCCTTGGAAATCGTTGGGGAGCTGGTGTGCGACTTCGAAGCAGGTAGTTCCCGCGTCGATGATGATGCTTTCCCGTGGAGAGATCAGGGCTTGGCATGCGATGGCTATGCGTTCTTTGGCGTCTGCTTCATTACTGGCTCGTTCGGCGAAGTCCGTGGTGTGGAGGGCGCCGTGGGGCAAACTGACTCCGCCGTGCACTACCTTGACGATTCCGCGGGTTGCCAGGTCCCTGGTATCCCGTCGGATGGTCATGTCCGACACAGACAGCGACGTAGCAAGCTCGGCGGTTGAGACGAACCCGTGTTTGCCGAGCCTGTTGATGATCTCGGTCTGCCGGGAGCTTAGTCCCACCGTGTTGCTCATAGCGACGCTCCATGTCCGGATTGTGTTGAGGTTCAGGATATCCGGATCAACAAGGAATGTTTGAAGATCAACATTCCTTGTTGACCAGAACCGTAAGTACTAGCGGGAAAAGTTCAGTTCGACTGCTTTGCCTTCACGTGCGGATTGTTCCGCGGCAAGGCCCATCCGGACGGCACGGAGCCCGTCTTGCACGGTGACCTCGACGGCGGATTCGCCGAGGACGGCGCTACGGAAGCCGAGGTGCTCGTAGTAGGTCGAGCCATGGTGACCGCCGGCGGCGAGGATCTTCTCGTCCACTTCGATGGCCTTCCGTATGGGGCCAACCGGATGGCGGGGGCTGAGTACGATTTCGGCGGGAACGTCTTCGTGGCCGGGCCAGTGCTCAGGTGCGACGGGGACAAAGCATTCGACCTTTGCTTTGTCGCCGATGATTGAGAGGTGCTCGTGGAATTCTGATCCTTCTGCGAACATGCACAGATCAAACAGTGCGCGGGTTCCGCGTTCGAAGTCCACGATCACGTATGCGTTGTCGATGATGTCGGGAACCCGGCCGTCGTAGTTTTCGTCCTGATGGTTGACGTCCGCGGCTCCGGAGGCGTAGATGCGGACAGGTTCGTCTTCGAGGACATATCGCATGAGGTCGAAGAAGTGGCATGCTTTTTCGACCATGGTGCCGCCGGTGCGCTCGTTGAACCGGTTCCACTGCTCGACCTTGTCGAGGAAGGGGTGCCGGTGCTCGGTGAGGGTGAACATCCGTACACGGCCCAGCTCACCGCTCCTCACCGGCTCGAGCATCGCCTGGACGGGCGGCATGTAGCGGTATTCCATGGCAACCCACACCGGCGCTCCATAGCCCGCCGCCGCACTTTCGAGTGCGTCGCATTCCTCCGTGGAGGAGCACAGGGGCTTTTCGATGAGGATTGGAATCTTCCTCCCGCTTGCAAAAATGTCCTTCAAGATCGCCCAGTGCGTGTCGTTGGGGGTAGCGATGACCAGCGCGTCCACTGATTCCGAGTCCAGCAGCTCCCGGTGGTTGCGGTACTCCGCGACGGGATGGCCCAGTTGCCTCAGGGCCTCAGCGCGCGATGATTCGGCGGGATCCGCGATTGCCACGACTTCACTACCGGGAATCAGGGCAAGATTGCGGATATGTTCCTGGCCCATGCATCCGACGCCGATCAGCCCGTACCGCAGTGACCGCGACTGTTCCTCAGTTTTGGGTTCCGTAGGCATTTCCGTCCTGTCTCTCAGTTCTTGTCTGGAGTGGTCCAGCTCACATATCTAGATATACACATAAAATGTTGATTAGCCAACATAAAGTGTGATATTCATTACTCATGTGTTGCAGATCACGCCAGGACGCCGAACGTCGGATGGGCAGGCAGCTCTCCGATGAGGGTCCTGAGCTGGCGAGGAACGCGGCCCACCCCCAGTTCCCTTGCCTGGGGTGCGTGTAATTGTTTGTGCTCCCTTATTTAAGGATTGACAATGAAGTCTCGTTTAGCGTTCGTCGCGGCCGCTGCCGCTCTCTCTGTTTCCTTGGCCGCCTGTGGTGGCGGCAGCGCCAACTCCGGCGCGTCCTCCACTTTGGAACTCCAGACCGGCGTTGCCGCCGACACGAGCGAGATGGCCACGCTGAAGTCCATCGCCGCTGATTTCGAGAAGGCCAACCCCGGCAAGAAGATCAATCTTGTTGCTGCCGGAACGAACTATGAGAACGACATAAAGGTCCGGTTGTCCTCGGGAAACATCCCTGATATCTGGATGACCCATGGCTGGTCCTTGCTCCGGTACAGCAAGTTCCTCACCCCGTTGCAGAACGAGCCCTGGGCCAAGAACGTCGCCCCGGCCCTGGATCCGGTCATGAAGGACAAAGACGGCGCGTTGTACGCGATGCCCACCAACGTGGACATCACCGGCATCATGTACAACAAGGACGTGCTGGCAAAGGCAGGGTACAAGCCCGAAGACATCAAGACCTGGGATGACTTCATGAAAGCATCCCAGAAGGCGAAGGCCAACGGGGCCTCAGCGATTTACGCGGGCGGCAAGTCGATGGCCGGCACGATCCTGGACCACGTGATTTCCGGGGCCTACAGCCAGGATGACCTGGCAAAGATGACCTCTGGCACCTTCGTCGGCGACAAGTACGCCCAAGCCCTGGACCTGATCGCCAAATGGCGGGACGCAGGACTGTTCAACCCGGACTACTCCTCGGCCACGAAGACCGACATGTCCAAGGCCCTCGCACAGGGCCAGGCACTGTTCGAATTCGGTCCCTCACCCATCGCCGACGATGCCCTGAAGTTCAACCCCAAGGCGAACATCGGGTTCATCCCGATCCCGGCCCTTAACGGTGGTCCGGCTTACCTGGACACCGGGGAACGGACCGCTTACGGCATTTCGAAGACCTCCAAGGACGTTGCGGGTGCGAAAGCCTTCCTCGCATTCCTGGCCAAGCCGGAAAATGAAACCAAGATGGCCGCGGCGTCCGCGGCCCCTCCCGGGCTGACGGACGCCAAGATGTCCGAGGGTCCGCTCAACTCCAGCTATGACGCTTATGTCACGCAGGCGAAGACGCCGGCGGTGCCGTACTTCGACCGGGTCTATCTCCCCAACGGTGCATGGAGCACGATGGGCAACAACGCGGACTCCATCATCACGAAGCAGTCCGACGTCAACGGCGCGGTCCAGCAGATGGAAAGCACCTACAAGAGCCTGTTCGCCCAAGGCAAGTAAGGCCCAGTCCCGCCTCGGGGAGGGGTGTCGGCGACGTCCGGAGCCCCTCCCCCGAGAATCGATCATCCTAAGGAATCAGTCGCATGACTCAAGTTCTTGCCGCAGGAGCCGCTCAGGAAAAGCAAACCCGGCCCGCGCCGCGGCGCCGGCGACGCGGCGGTCTGGTCAACCTGCTGTACGCGCCCGCGCTGCTCCTGTTCGCTGTCTTCACCGTCTACCCGCTGCTGCGGGGTGTGGGCTTGTCCTTCACCAACTGGGATGGCTACAGCCCAGACCAGGCGTTCGTCGGCATGGCCAACTACCTGCGGCTTCTCACAGATTCCACGTTCCACGCTGTCCTGCTCAACACCCTCATCTACGGTGTGGGCAGCACGATCATCCAGCAGATCCTGGGGCTGGCCCTCGCGGTGGCTTTGGACCGTCCGACACGGAGCCGGAGCGTCGCCAGAGCCATCATCTATCTGCCGGTACTGGTATCTCCGGTGATCATGGGCACGATGTACTATCTGCTGTTCCAATACAACGACGGGACCTTCAACGACATCATGGTTGCCCTGGGCGGCCCGCGCACCGCATGGCTCAGCAACCCCGGAGTGGCGACCGCCATCATTGTAGTGGTGAACAGCCTCCAGTTCACCGGAATCTCGATGATCATCTACCTGGCCGGGCTCCAGTCCATCCCCGGCGAGTATTACGAAGCCTCCAGCCTGGACGGAGCGACCGGGTGGAAGCAATTCACCAACATCACCGTTCCGCTCCTGCAGCCTGCTTTCGCCGCCAGCATCGTGCTGAACCTGATCGGCGGCCTGAAGCTCTTCGACGTCATCAAGGTCCTGACCGCCGGCGGCCCAGGCTATTCCACCAATTCGGTCTCGACGCTCATCAGCGTCGCGTACTTTGATGACCAGACAGCAGGGTACGCCTCCGCCATGGGAGTGGTCTTGTTTGCCCTGATCATCGTGGTCAGTCTCAGCGTCAACGCAGCACTGAACCGCCGCCGGCTGGAGGCATGATGCAACTCACCAAGAAACGTCTCGCGGTCGCAGCCGCAGGAGCGGCTCTGCTCCTGATGGTCATCGTTCAGCTCCTTCCCTTCTGGGTGGCACTGACCACGGCGCTGAAACCGGTGACCGACCTGTCCCCGCAAATGTTCCTGCCTACGGAGATCTACCTCGGCAACTTCGCCACCGCCCTGGAGGACGGCAATATCCTCCAGGCCGTGCTGAACAGCGTCCTGGTCACGGGCGTGTCCACGCTGCTGGTCTGTTTCCTTGGCGCTCTGGCCGCCTACCCCCTGGCCCGCCGACTCACCCGGCTAAACAAGGGGGTCATGCTGTTCATCCTCAGCCTGCTGATGATCCCGCCCTTGAGCATCATGGTCCCCCTCTATTCCATGCTGACCCAGCTTCACGGCGTGAACACGTATTGGGGAATCATTCTGGTCATGGTCACCGGTCACCTTCCGCTGAGCGTCTTCCTGTATGCGTCCTTCCTGCGCAATGTTCCCGTGTCCCTCGAGGAGGCTGCGACCATCGACGGCGCAAACCTGATGCAGACCCTGTTGCGGATCGTGTTCCCGTTGCTCAAGCCGGTCAGTGCCACGGTGGCGATCCTGGCAGGGGTATCCATCTGGAACGACTACTCCCTCTCCGTGTTCATCCTCACAGACCCGGCTGTCCGTACCATCGCACCGGCCGTGGGGACCTTTTTCTCCCAGGAAAGCAGCAACCTGGGAGCAGCGGCCGCCGCTTCCTTGATGGCCTTGGCGCCGGTACTGATCGCCTACTTGTTCCTCCAGAAGTTCTTCATGAAAGGTATGGTCGCCGGTGCTGAAAAGTAATCCGCCCCGTAAAACTTCCCCACATGGACGCGGTCCGGAGCCGCGCGCCCTGACGGAGCGTGGCTGATGGACAACCCGGGCAAACGAACCCGTTCCGCTCTCGTCACCGGGGGCGCGGCAGGCATCGGCAGGGCCGTCGTTGAACGCCTCTGCCGAGACGGCTGGGCCGTCTCGTTCGCCGACATTGACCGGGCTGCAGGTACAGAGGTCGCCCGGATCATCACAGCGCAAGGCGGCACATGCCGGTTCCATCACATCGACCTGGCCGACCGGGCTCAGCGCGGATCACTCGTCAGCTCGGTGGCCCAGGAGTGGGGCGGCATCGATCTGCTCGTCAACAACGCCGCAGTGGTGGGCAAACGCCTCAGCCTCCTGGAGCTTACCGAGGAAGACTGGGATTCGGTCATCGAAACGAACCTCACGGCCACCGCCTTCCTCAGCCGGGACGCCGCCAGGAAGATGGCGGAGGCCGGGAACGGCGTCATCATCAACATGGCCACCATTCAGGAACGCCTGCCCCTGCCGACCCACGTGTCCTATGTCTCCAGCAAAGGCGGCATATCGGCGCTGACCCGTTCACAGGCCATCGAACTCGGGCCGTTCGGGATCCGCGTGAATGCCGTCGTGCCCGGGGTGATCCAGACCGAAGGCATGGCTGGAGAACGACTGCACGTTGGCCTGCAGTCCGAACCGGGCATTGAAACGCCTCCGACGCTTCTGCCTCGAACCGGCCGACCAGAGGACGTCGCAGCGGCGGTGGCTTTCCTGGCCTCCGAGGACGCCTCATTCATCACCGGCTCGACAATCACGGTCGACGGCGGCCGGAGCCTGAGCCGCAAGACAGACCAGCTCGCAGCCGGGCTGTTCAACCGCTCCTCCGCCGACCGGAACCAGTCCCGCCCTGCAAGTCCAGAAGGAGCCCTCCAGTGAGCGCCGACCAGATCCTGTCCGTTACATGCCACCCCGTGGCCCCGCGCTGGTTGTTCATCCGGCTCGAAACACGCCAGGGGCTTGTCGGCTGGGGCGAGGCCATCGTTCCCAAGCGCGCCCGCGCCGTCGCCGGCGCCGTGGCGGACCTCGCCGACAACATCGCCGGCTCCGACCCGGACCGCATCGAGGAACTGATCCTGAGGATGCGCAATGGAGGGTTCTTCCGGGACGGTTCCGTCCTGGCTGCCGCTGCCGCGGGCATCGAACAAGCCCTGTGGGATGTCAAGGGCCACCGGTACGGGCTCCCGGTGTACGAATTCCTCGGCGGTGCCGTCCGGGACCGCACCCGGCTGTACGCGTGGATCGGCGGCGACCGCCCACGCGGCGTCGTCGAGCATGTGCACCAGCGCATCAGCCAAGGCTTCACGATGGTGAAAATGAACGCCACCGAAGAACTGGACTTCATTGACACCCGGCCCCGGATCTCAGAGGTCATCGGTCGGGTCGGGGCCATCCGGGATGCGGTCGGCGACCAGGTCGAGATCGCACTGGACTTCCACGGACGCGTACACCGGGCCATGGTCAAGGTCCTGATCCGCGAGCTCGAGCCCTTCCACCTGGCCTGGATCGAGGAACCGGTGGCCCCCGGCTTTGAAAGCGAACTTGTCCACCTGATCTCCCCCGACTGCTCCATCCCCATCGCCACCGGAGAACGGCTGACCCACAGGACAGATTTCCGCACCCTCCTGCAGCAAGGAGTCGTGGACATCATCCAGCCCGACGTTTCGCTGACAGGAATCTTCGAACTGGCGAAAATCGGCCACATGGCCCAGGCCTACGACGTCGCCGTGGCACCACACTGCCCCAACGGCCCCATCTCCCTGGCAGCTTCCCTCCAGGTCGGATTCGCCGCCAGCAACGTCGTCGTTCAGGAACAAAGCGTCGGCCTGCACTACAACCAAGGGTATGGCGGCCTGCCCGCAGCAGAGATGTTCGACTACCTCTCCGACCCGGCACCCCTGACACCCGTCGACGGGCACTTGGCCCTGACCACCGGCCCGGGCCTGGGGATCACGGTCGACGAGGCGGCGGTCAAGGACTCCCCCGGCTGGTCGCTGCGCGACCCGGACTGGCGCCACGCCGACGGGAGGATGGCCGAATGGTGACCGCACCACTTCCCGCAGGAGCCATGGTGGCCCTCGCCACGCCCGTCAACCCCGACGGCTCGCTCGATCCGGAGGGCTTGGAACGGTTGCTCGGCCATGTCGTGGCCGGCGGGATTGCCGGAATATCCCCCTGCGGCTCCACCGGAGAAGGAGCACGACTCACCGCCGACCAACGCCAGCGCGTCGCCCTGCAGGTCCTTGAACAGGCCCCCGGCCTGCCGGTGATCCCGGGCGTAGCCGCGACCTCACTGGGCGAGGCCCGACGCGAGCTTGACCTCCTCGGTGAGCTCGGCGCGACGGCGGCACTGGTAGCGCCGCCGTCGTACTTTCCCTCAACGGATGCCGAAACCGAGGACCTGTATGTCCGGCTCGCGGACGAATCCCCCATCCCCCTCGTCCTGTACAACATCCCCCAGTTCACCAAGGCACCGGTGCGCCCGTCCGTCGTCGGGCGTTTGATGCTCCACCCGAACATCATCGGCATTAAGGACAGCAGCCGCGACCTGGAATACCTGCAAAACGTGATCAGTGCCACCGCGGAGGCGAACCTGATCGGGGATTTCCGCATCTACACCGGGACAGACACGATGCTGGTCGCCAGCGCCCTGGCGGGGGCGGACGGGACCATCGCCGCCAGCGCCAACCTCGTTCCCCACTTGGGCGTGCGCATCCTGGAACTTGTCTCCACGGACCTGCCGCAAGCATTGGAGCTGCAAAGGGAACTGGGAATCATAGTGGCCGCCTGCCGGAAGGGAAGTCCGCCCGCAGGATGGAAGGCAGCTCTGTCCCTGTCAGGCATTTGCGACCGCACCCTCGTCCCCCCCGCCAAGGGCCTATCCGAAGACCAAGTCGAGGAAATGTGGCGCAAGCTGCAGCAGTCCGCCGTATTCGCCTCCGGCCTTGGGGGCCCCAGTTGAGCGAATCATTGGAGGTCGCCCTCGACGCACACGCCCTTCTGGGGGAATGCCCTGTGTGGGACGACCGGACCGAGACGCTGCTATGGGTGGACATCCACCGCAACGAAGTTCACCGCTTCTCACCATCCACCGGGAGCGACCAGCGCGTCCTCCTCGAAGCAACACCCGGCGCCGTCGCCCTCCGGGCCGGGGGCGGCCTCGTTGCAGCCGTCGGCATGGGCTTCGGCGAGCTTGACCAAGACTCCATGGTCTACACCGAGTGGCAACGGGTAGCCCGCGGAGACCGGATGAACGACGGCGCTTGCGACCCGGCCGGCCGGTTCCTGGCCGGAACCCTCACCGAAGCACAAATCCCTGGGGCGGCATCGCTGTTCGCCCTTGATCCAGTCTCCCGGCAGGTGCGCGAAATACTCCCTGGAGTGACCCTCTCGAACGGGCTCGCGTGGAACCGGGACGGGACCACCCTCTACTTCGTGGACACGGTGCTGGAACGGATTGACGCCTTCGACTACGACGTCGGCACCGCACGCCTCAGTGCACGGCGCACCGTGGTGAACCTTCAGGATGCCGCCGGTCGCCCGGACGGGCTGTGCATCGATTCGGAAGGCAACCTCTGGGTAGCCATGGCCCAGGGCCGGATGATCCGTTGCTACGGCACCAACGGTCGGTTGCTGCATCTCGTGCGGGTGCCGTCGCCGATCGTGACCAGCTGCACTTTCGGCGGCCCGGGACTCGCGGACCTCTACATCACGACCGGCGAATGGCCCGCCTCCACGGACCAACTCCGCCGCTATCCGCACGCCGGCGCCGTTTTCCGGTTGGCCGGCACCGGATCCCACGGTCTCCCGGCACACCGCTTCGCAGGTTGAACAAACCGCCACTGCTGATCCTTGCCGCGGTAGATGGGGCCAGACAGCCTGGCAGAAATGAATGCCAGACTCTCAACAGTTTATGTTGATATTCGCACATGCACTGTGATATTTCTTACTTACCGTACCTATCGACTCCACGAGGGGATCCAATGAAAACACCAACGTCAGACGGGTTGCCGCTTCTGGTGTTCATTGGAACCGCGACGACGGACACCGTCGCCCTCGTCGAAGATTACCCGGAGCAGGACAGCCGGACGGTGGCCGAGGATCTGGTCATCGCCGGCGGCGGCCCTGCCGCCACCGCAGCGGTCGCCGCGGCTCGAACCGGTGCACGGACGGCTTTCATCGGAACTGTCGGGACCGACAGCGACGGGGAACGCATCGTTGCTGACCTTGAAGCCGAGGGCATCGACGTCAGCGCCGTCACCCGCTCAACAAGCCATCCATCCGGGGCCAGCATCGTGGTGGTCGCCCGGACCGGCAGCAGCCGTTCCATCATCACCCGTCCCGGCCCGCCCTTGGACCTGACCCGGGATGCTGCCCACGCCCTGATGTCCAAAGCAGCATGGATCCACGCCGATCACATGGGCTGGCCCGCCCTGGCAGGCCGCAAAGACATCGAAAGATCCTTCAGGCTTAGCGTGGACGGAGGCAACCCCATTCCCGGTTTCACACCGGACGGCGTTGATCTCTACGTCCCGACCATCGAACAGTTGGCGAAGACCTTTCGGGAAAAACCTTCTTCCGATCCAGACGTACTCCTTCGCTCGGCCCGGAACGCAGGCGCCCGGACGGTCGTGGCCACCGGAGGCCGCCACGGCAGTTGGGGCCTCGGGCCAGACGGCGCAATGGTTCACGTCCCCGCCTTCGCATCGAGCATCCGCTCGACCCTCGGCGCAGGGGACGTCTTCCACGGCGTCCTGCTTGCCTCCCTTGCGGCCGGACACAGCCTGCCGGAAGCGATGCAGGACGCGAGCGAGGCGGCGGCGAAGTCCTGCGAAGCTCTGGACGGACGTTCGGGAATACCGCGCCGTACTCACCCGCCCGTCTTCCAGTCAGAGCCGGCCAGCGGACAGCCGGGAGCAAGCCGTGCTGGATAATTCACGCCTAACTCAACTGCAGCGGCCATCAGGGGCCTTCGCGATGCTGGCAATCGACCAGCGCGAAGCGTTGCGGAACATGCTGGCCGACCACCGGCAGCGGACCATCACCAATCAGGAAGTGCAGGCCTTCAAACTCCAGGCTGCGCGCACACTGACCCCCTTCGCGTCAGCTGTGCTGATCGACAAGCAATTCGCCCTCGACGAAGCCATCGACCAAGGAGCCGTTTCGCCCGGCTGCGCACTGATCGCGGCGGCAGACCATTTCGAGAGCGCCCACGGCGAACTTGTCGGGCGGACACACATCGACCCCACTGTGAACCCGGCCAAATACGCCGCGCTCGGCGTCAAGGCCTTGAAGCTCCTGGTCATTTACCGGCCCGATGAAGAACCCGACCACCGCGTGTCAATGGTCCAATCGTTTGTGCGCGGATGCCGGGAGGCCGGACTGATCAGCATCATCGAACCCATCTCGCGCAAGCCCCTCGCCGGGACCGATTTCGACCGGGACGCCGGCATCATCCAAGCCGCCGCCGAACTCGGCAATCTTGGAGCCGACCTATACAAAGCGGAAGTCCCCTACCACGGCCAGGCACGCGAGACCGAAATCCGGAGCGCCTGCGCCCGGCTCACCGACCTGATCGCCAGCCCATGGGTAGTGCTCTCCTCCGGCGTTCCCGAACACCTCTTCCCGAGCGCCGTCCAATGGGCTTGCGCGGAAGGCGCCTCGGGCTTCCTCGCCGGCCGCGCAGTGTGGGCATCCTGCCTGGCACAGCCAGACGTCACGCATTCACTCGCGACCGACGCCGTCGACCGACTGAAACGGCTCTGCGAGATCGTGGACCAAGCCGTGCACGTCTGACCCGACGCCCCCACGGACACTCATTTTGCATTCAGCACACTCCGGACCGAGGCAGGGACCTGATCGTCCGCGATCAATGCCGCCACACCCAAAAGAAGGAACACCATGATCTACGCCAACCAATTGATTGAGGGACGCTGGGAACCGGCCGACAACGCGAAGCCCGTCATCGATCCGGGGGACGGTTCCCAGGTCGGGGAAGTCGCATGGGGTGACGCGATGGACGCCGACCGAGCAGCAGATTCCGCGGCCAAAGCCTTTGACTCATGGTCACAGACCACAGCCCGGAAACGGGCCGATATTCTCAGGGACGCCGCCGCCCTTCTGGCCGAACGCCGGAACTCCCTCTCCCTCGTCCTTGCCCGCGAGGCGGGGAAGAGGCTCCCCGAGGCACAAGGAGAAATCGACTTTTCCGTCGAATACCTCCGTTGGTTTTCCGAAGAAGCGCGCCGATCAAACGGCACCGTGCTCGCCCCCGAAGCCGACGGCCGCCACCACCTCTCAATCCGCCGCCCCTCAGGCGTCGCGCTCAGCCTGACACCCTGGAATTTCCCGGTTTCCATCCAGGCCCGCAAACTGGCGCCGATGCTTGCCGCGGGCTGCACAGTCGTAGGCCGTGTCGCCGAGAAAGCCCCGTTGGCTGCCACCGAACTGTTCCGCGTCCTCGTCGACGCCGGCGTACCGGCCGGAGTACTGAACCTCGTCCACGGACCCTCAAGGGAAATCACCGCCACCCTGCTGGACCATCCTGCAACACGTGTCGTCAGCTTCACAGGGTCCACCCACGTCGGCGCAGCCGTCATGGCCCAAGCCTCCAAACGCATCGTCCGGCCCCTGCTCGAACTGGGCGGCAACGCTCCCTTTATCGTTTTCGACGACGCTGACCTGGATGACGCCATCGAGGGCGCCATCCTGGGCCGGCTAAGGAACACCGGCCAGTCCTGCGTGGCCGCGAACAGATTCCTTATCCACGAAAGCGTGGCCGAAGAATTCGGCACACGCCTGGCCGCCAGATTCGACTCGCTCAGCATCGGCCACGGCGTTCCGTCCGACGGCAAAAACATGCCGGACCTCGGACCGATGATCGACACAGGCAGGGTGGCGGAGGTCCAGGACCTGGTAAACGACGCTCTCGAGAGAGGAGGGAGGCTTCTCACCGCAGACCGGCAGGTCCCCACAACCGGCGCCTACATTGCTCCTTCCCTCGTAGCCGATGTCCCGCAGGACGCCCGGCTGGCAAAAGAGGAAGTGTTCGGACCGGCAGCAGGAATATTCACCTTCGGCAGCGACGACGAAGCCCTCGCAATGGCCAATTCAACAGAAATGGGGCTCGCAGCCTACGTCTGGACCGCCAACGCGGCTCGCGCATGGAAGTTTGGCGAGTTCCTTGAAGCAGGAATTGTAGGCATCAACGACCCACTGCCGTCCGTCGCATTCGCGCCGATGGGCGGAGTCAAACAGTCCGGCCTCGGCCGCGAGGGTGCGTCCGTCGGTCTCGAGGAATTCCAGGACACCCGCTATCTCGCCTGGCGTCCCTGACCGCCGTGACCGGAACGCTTCTCATCCTCGCGGTGCTCATGGGATCCGCGATGCAAAGGCTCACCGGACTCGGTTTCGCACTTGTGGCTGCCCCGTTTCTTGTCCTGCTTATCGGGCCTGTCAACGGAGTGATACTTGTCAACATCTGCGGGGCCGTGACCTCGGCGTCGGTCCTGGTCAGGGTCTTCAGGCACGTGCAATGGCGCAAATACGCCGTCCTCGCACCCTCCGCGCTGATCGGAATCATTCCCGGCGCGGTAATCGTCCACTACGTGCCGGGAGCGTGGCTCGAACTGTCCGTCGGGGCGTTGGTCATACTGAGCCTCACGATCGGTCTCACACTCCGTTCACCCCGCCGGCGCAATGGCCTCCCGCCGCTCGTACTCGCCGGATCCGTGAGCGGTCTCATGAACACCACCGCCGGCGTCGGCGGACCCGCCCTCAGCGTCTACGCGATCATGACCCGCTGGGAGCAAATCCCGTTCGCCGCCACCATGCAGCCCTACTTCCTGACAATCGGAATAACCTCCGTCACCGCAAAACTCCTCGCCCAACCATCCTCGATGCCACAACTGCCGCCATGGATATGGGTCTCAATGGCCGGCGCCATCGTCCTCGGACTCTTCGCGGGCGAAGCCCTCGCCAAACGAATGCCTGCGAAATCGGCGAGACGGCTCATGGTTCTCCTCGCCTACATCGGATCCATCGCCGCAGCAGCCCGAGGCATCTGGGAGCTCCTCGGGCTCTGACACGCGCCCACGATACCAATGCTTGAAGCTTGAAGCTTATGGATCCACAGTTGACAACATGGCATTGCACACTCCACCGGCCGCAACTGAACTCTGACCGCGGGAGACGAGATACCCAGGCAGGAGTCGCCGGTCAGTGTAATGACTTCGGCATGATGGACGAGGCGGTCGATCATTGCGGCTGCAATGACGTCGTCGGAGAAGATCTCGCCCCACCGAAGGGCATGTTTGAAGTCGCCAAAAGGGAGCCTTGTTCATAGCGGGCAGCGACCAGCTGGAAGAACAGGTTGGCCGCGTCGTGATCGAAGGCCAGGTAGCCGATTTCATCAATCACCAAAAGCCGGTAGCGTCGTAGGCGTTTAAGTTCCTGCGCGAGCCGGCCGCTGTTATTGGCCGTGGTGAGACGGCTGGTCCAGTTGGTCGCGGTATCGAACAAGACCGGGAAGCCGGCCTGGGGCGCCTTGACCCCGAGGCCGATCGCCAGGTGGGTTTTGCCGACCCCCGGCGGGCCGAGCAGCACCAAGTTCTCGGCCTTGCCAATCCACGTCGTCGTCGAGAAATGCGCCAGGATGTCCCGGCGCAGCGAGGGCTGGTGGTTGAACTTCTCCAGCGTTCTGACTTGCAGGAAGTAGGCCCCGCCGATGCGCTGCGCCGTGCCGTGGGCTTGGAACTGATCACCGTTAACTTGTTTGGACCTCCCGGGTTTGAATCGGGCCCACTCCGTGCTGCTTCTGAGATCATCGTGGGTATGGTTTCTTCCGGATTGCCCGAGCTCGATGTTGCCCGCGCCCGCCGCTGGTGCGCTGAACGGGTGCCCGCCAGATTCAGGGATGAGATGCGCGTGGAGTGCGATGTCGCTACCCGTCACATCACGATTCTTGAATGCCGCCCGTCCTGGGATGAGACCGGGGAAACGCAGTGGTCTCGGTTCCCCATAGCGCGGATGTGTTTCACCAAGAAAACAGGCCTGTGGACCTTGTTCTGGCGAGACCGGCATCTGAAGTTCCATCAATACCGGTTCCTCGCTCCGAACCCGAACCTTCAGGTCCTCCTGGATCATGTGGATGGAAGCGGAGATCCCATTTTCTGGGGATAGCAGCCATCAGGACATTCATCCCGGAGCTGCTCGACTTTCGGAGGGGCAAGCCGGCCTGGCTCATCTCCAAAGGAAATCTCCGCCCACTTCTCCGACGAGCCAAGATCGACATGAAATCCGGATTCGACGCCCCGCAGATCCAGCCAATGGATCCTTTGACAAGACACTCTGGCCGTAGCGTTTGAGGCACCCTCACCGGTCAGTTCACCGGACTGGTCATACGGGACGGCCGCGGCCCGGTGCCTCAGGAGGACCGGTCAGCGTCAGTGCTGTCCGGTGGAGGACCGGCTAACGGGACAGACTGGGCCGGCGGGTGTTCGAGGAATCTTTGTGGTTAATGGATGGTGCCATTGCTCCGGAAGCATTACTCGGCGGGAGGCGAGACGTGGATACTGTTCCGCGGCGCGGGCCTGGCTTGGTTGCCAGGTAGGCATGACAGGCACAGAATGAACCCACAACTGCTGCTAGGGGGACCACACATGTCGGGTAGGGGAGCATCACTGGCGCTGGGCCTGCTGGGAATCCTTGCCGGCCTCGCACTGCAGCTGCTCATAGGCGCGAGCTTGAACGCTCTAGGACTGTTCCTCATTGCTCTGGCCACTACATTGGCCCTGATAGTTCCGGCCATCGCAACGATGCCGCTGCGCCGTGCTCGGATCGCCACGTCCCCCGCGACTCGCAAAGCTGTATATATCGCCCTGGCCGTAGCGTTGTTTTTCGCATGGATAATCCTGATAGCAGTCAGCATAATGAGTGCCGTGCAAGGGTTCCGGATAATCGTGGGGCTCGCGCTGCTCGGGATCACCCCGCTCGCATGGATCATTATGAGTTTCAGTCTCGGGTCAAGGCCACGCCGCAATACGAACAATGCCTAAGAGACCGCAGTTAGAGTCACAGCGTCCGCCGGCGTCCGGTAGAGGATCCCCCTAAGCGCTGACGGTGACAAATAGCGCTGCGAAAAGCCGGCCATTTATCGCTGCGAGTCACAAATCGGGGGTCCACCGAATCTTTTGGAAGATCCTGCTGGCTTGTAGCAGATACGGTCGTTATTGATCACTACTGGAGCAGGAGATACTGCAAGGCAAGCAACTATGCCGATATTGCGGATGGGCCGCGACGGTCGGGCCCATCCGGTTCGGAGCGGGATTGGTACGCTGCAGGGACGGTATCCGGGGTCATGCCATACTTTCTGCTCCTACCACCCAAGCAACACCCGGACTGCGACAGCCACTTCGGAAGGTGGTTCATCCGCTATCGGAACAACATATTCATCGAAGTCGGCGTCCTCCAGGATCTGGTTAAGCTCAGGACCCCGGCGCAGATACCAGGACAGATCGGTGGCATCGGCCTTGTCCCGTTTCGTCAGCCGTTCATGAACGGCTGAAAGGGATGGCTTCAACCGAATCACCGTCAGCGTCCCTCCATCAAGCGCTGCCCGGTAGCGTTCCACGTCCGCGGGGTGCTCAATGACGCCAGCCAGGATCAGGCGCTGCACGCCAGCTTCCCGATAATTAGAGGCAACAGCACGCAGGTTCCTCAGCTCCAGTTCGTTATTGAACGGATCCTCGCGCGGCACGGGCCAGCTGCGCCGCAGGTCATCCAAATCAATAACGGCGTTGCCAACCCCATCAGCGATTAGAAGCCGCTGAAGGGCAGCGGCAACGGTCGTCTTTCCGGACCCGACAGTGCCGTTGAGAAATACACTCTCCAAATTTGATGACATTCAAAGACCCTATCCCCCTGCCCGAAAACTCGGTACACGTTCATGGAACACGGACGGAACCCATGCCAGGCAAGACGACCGGTGCCGCAAATCGCCATATTGAGTTGCGATTTAACCGCCATTTTGAACGGACTGTCACACCCGAATCACGCGGTTCTCACCCGGCAAACCAAGGGCCGCTACAGCGGCCGGTGGAGGACCGAGGCTTACGGGCAGCCATGATCGGCCCTTGGTTGACGAGTCTGTTACGCGGGAGCGTCCTGAGGCTGCCACGTGGATGGTTGCTGGGCACCCCGGCGCACTGGCGCCCTTAATTCCTCGGTGGCCTCCGATCTGATCTGCAGGAATACTGCGCACGGCAAAAGTACATCGTCGCAGCAATGGTTCTTGTCGGGCTTGGCAAGTTTTCCGTGGTCGGGCAGGGACGCAGGATACGCCGACCGCAGATAGGCTACGGGTGTGAATCTTGTATTCCTACATGGACAGGCAGCTTCCGGGAAACTGACGACTGCCCGCGCACTTTCCTCCCTACTGGGCTATCCCGTCTTCCACAATCATCTCGTTGTGGATCTGCTCTCCGGCATTTTCCCGTTCGGTTCGGAACCATTCGTCCGCCTCCGCGAGCAAATGTGGATGTCAGTATTCGCCGACGCGGCCGAGACTGACAGGTCGATTATTTTTACTTTTGCCCCTGACCCCACGGTGGCCCTGGGCTTTCCAGCCCGAGTGCGCGAAGAAATTGAATCCCGGGGCGGCCGAGTCATCTTCATCCGACTCCTTGTCAGCGAGGCCGAACGCGAAAGACGTGTGGTCGATGACAGCCGGAAGGAGTTCCACAAACTCTCCGACGTCGAGACCCTCCGCCAGCTTCGAGGCAACCCTGCCAAGGGCGAGCAGCCCCCGGTTGAGCTCGAAATTGATACTGATTCAAGCAGTGCCATGATGTCCGCGCGGACCATCATCGACCAGTTCGACCTTCAGCCCCAGCGCGCCCCGGAACGCTTCCCGGCAGTTTGACCTCACCGCACCGCGGTCTCTTGCGTCGTGGATGCTCGACGGTGGGGATCCACGGCGGATTCTGTGCTTACGACTTCGTCGGTGCAACACTGCGTTGATGAAGGGCCGACTAGCGATTGATATGTTCCGCCGCGTTCCGCTGACCGATCAGCTTACGCCACACTGAAACCGCCAAACCGGGCTGTGAAAAAGCCGCCATTCTGAACGAACAGTCACAGATCAATCCGCATTGCTTGCGCGGCCCGGCCGCCCGTAAGTCGATCCCCTTGCGGACAACGGCCAGTTCCTCTGGCCACCGGGAGAGATTCGTAATACGATTGTCTGCATGGAACGGAAGATGCACGGACGGGAAGTCTCGCAGACCGAGATCGATGGGTGGGTCGAGGAAGCCGAGTCCGGTTACAACCTTGAGGACCTGAAGTCGCGGATGGGGCGTCCCGCCCGGGGCGCGGAGGCATCTCAGGTCGTTCCCGTACGGCTGACGGTCGACGAGCTTGCAGCGGTGATGGCACGGGCCGAGCGCGAGCACCTCAACCGGTCCGAGGCGATCCGCGCCGCCCTGGCCGCTTGGTCGCACGCGGCGTGAACGTCCGCCGCTCCGCACACAAGCACGGGATCAGCTCCGCTGACGGGATCGAGGCGGCGACCTGGCCGCTGGTATCAGTCCCCTTGGACGATGACGACCCGCGCAGGTTCCTCCGCCTCGGCTTCGACACCCACGGCCGACTGCTGGAACTCGTGGTGCTGGTCTGGGACGACGGTAGCGAAGAACTCATCCACGCGATGAAATGCCGCCCCCAATACCTCGGGATGCTCGGCTAGCACTATCTCGCCAGAGCATCGAGACCGACTTCGATTGCGCGCTCACCGATCCCCAACGCGAAGCAGAACTTGCCATCTCCCCGTCCTGCCTGACCAGGCGGAAAGTGGGTCGTCCGAGGCACCCATTTGCGGCGGGTTCGTCCCTACAATTAATTGTCGGCTTCCGTGTCATTCATTTCGCGGGAGAGCGTCCACATAAGGAGAACAGCCATGGGCTTGGGAGATAAGATCCACAACGCCGCTGAGAAACTTCACGGCAAGGGCAAGGAAGCCGCCGGTGACGCCACCGGCAACGACCGGCTGAAAGCCGAGGGTAAAGGCCATCAGGTCAAAGCCGATCTCAAGCAGGCCGGCGAGAAAGTCAAAGACGCCTTCAAGAAGCACTGAGACAAACAGCAGGATGTAAGCGCGGCGCACGGCTCGCAGACGCTCCCCCTTCCGGGGGAGTTAGAGCATCGCCGCCGCAGCGGTTGCCCGGTCGACGAGACGCCCTACATCCCAAGGGTTACGAGACGATTAGTGCTGACTCGCCATGGGTAGGCAGTGAGTGAGGCCCCCCGCTCTCAGGACGCCACTCGCTGGTCTCCGTAGCCCCGCGTCCCCGTTGTCGGACTTCACTGGTGCGGCTTTTGTCCGAGGGACAAATCTTCGGCTAGTCCCTGCGATTTTTGGGGCCAGCGAAGAGGCCGACCCGTACCCGCAACGCGCGACGGCAGACAGTGGTGCCCAAGACGCCCGGCGCCGGGCATGACGGCCGCGGTTCGACGGCGAAGCGTCAGGGTCTTTCCGTCCACGAGCGGTCCGTCAGTTTTAGCGCGGCCCTTCCTAGCCTCAAGCTTGGGACCGGCCCCCTCGTCAACCACCCGGTACACGAGGGATCGTAATTCGATCCACCAATGCTAAGAGCCGCGCCCTTCCGTGTTAGCTCGGCGTGGTGTCCCCATACCCCGCCGAGCCGGGGGCGGGTGGTCTCATCTCCTGACCACCACGCCGGCGTCTACGGAGTGCGTCAGCTCGCGTTATCGGAGCACGGGATGGAGCCGCGCCCGCTCAGCGGATCGTGGTAGAAACCGGCTTGAGGAAGAAGAGGTTCTGAGTCGCGTTGTAGTCTTCGACTTGGGCGACCAGATGAACATTGTCTCCCGTCTTAACCAGAGGAAGACCAGTGCTGGCGAGATGTAGGTCAAACATGCTGACGCCGCTGAATTGAAAAGCGGGACCCACCTGATGCGTCGTGCTGTAGTCTCCGGCGATAACCAACATGTCATAGATCATCTTGTAGTTATCGTGTTGGGCTACGTCGGCGACGTTGGCATCGAATTCAATGGCCCGACCTTGATATTTGGTTGCGAAGACTTGAATCTGCTCCGAGCTGGGTTCCGGCGCAGCGAGAAGCGCTGCGAGATCCGCGTTGTTCTGGACCGTCAGATTCTGCCTACCTGCTGAGGGCACGGACGCGGCCGTCATTTGTGCCTTCGACGGCGAGCTGGACGGCTGCGTGGTCGCTATAGCTGCGGCGTTGCTCACTGATGCCGTGGGCGCCGCGGCTCCCCCGCCTCCATGGCTTACACCGACGACGATACCGACGATGGAGAGAATGAGGAGCAAGCCGGCCCCCGCTCCCACGAGCTTCAACGGCAGCTTGGGTTTCACGCGTCGGAACGACAGCTTCGTCCTAAGTAGCTCCTGGTCCTGCTCGACGAACTCCCAGCCTTCCTCCTCCCACTTCGCCTTCGTCCTGGCTTCCATGCCCCGGACCGTCTGCACGGACTTGAACTCATAGCGCGGCGCGTCATTGTCAGCCATGCAGCCATCCCCCAACCTCTATCGTCACTACTGATGCTGCCTCATCGTTTCATAGCCGCGATCCGGACTAGATATCGTTCTGTCCCGCCGCACCCACGTCGGGCAAATGCGAGGGGGTCCGGGAACGTACTGTGAAGGATCTAACGGGCGGCGCGCCACATGTCTCTTCGAGAAGGCCAGATAGCGCTGAGCCACACAGCGGCTGGACGGGTCTCATGCCTGGCTGCTACCTGCTAACCAAAGAATTGGGGAACCGTGGAACTGCCGGACATCCTGACTGAAGAGAACATCGAAAAGGCCGCCAACCTGGTCCGCCGCTACTACCTTGTCCCTGTCCCCAAGACCGGCCTCCTGGGGGCTGGAAGTCAGTTCGATGACTGGGGCGCCGACGAAGCCCTTGAGCGGCAGTTGCTCGGTCGGGACGCATGTGCGTGGGTAGGGCGCGGCGTCGGATCCCCGTGTTCGGGTCAAGAAACGGAGTGAGTGAGCGTAGCTGTGTAGGTGTCGGCTAACGCTGTGGGGGGGATGGTGAATTGGATGGTTTCGGTCCAGGTGGCTGTGACGGGGGTGGCCACCGTGCTGGTTACCTGAGTCGCCTTTTGGACGGGCTGTGGCGTGCCGTGTAGTGCGGTGGCCTGCGCGGGCGTGACGGCCGCCGTCCCGGTCCCGGTGAGGGTCGCTGTCGTCGGGATGACCTTGACATCGGGGGCGAATGTGCCTCCGGTACGTGTGCCGGTGAACTCTTTGATGCTGACGCTGGCATCCCAGTTGGAGAGAGAGTCGTTGCGGGCGTCGGTGACGGTGATATTCCCCGTGGTACCCGTGACATTACTGCCGGGACGGACAGGGCTGGCATCGGACGTGGTAAGGGTGAGGGCGGTGGGCGCTGTGATGGTGAGGCTACCTCCTCCAGGGAGGGTCACCGCATTCGCCTGCCCGGCAGGAGCAAGGGCGACGACGGCGGCGGTGGCCCCTCCGAGCAGGAGCGCGCCGATCATTGCGGCGACGGGTCGGGCGTGGGGCCCCCGGCGGCCTGTCCTGGTGCTGTTCATGTTCGAAAGGGTACGGGCCAGTGACCCTCGGTAACCCGATTGATGCGTGGTTGACGGCTCGGGCGGGTCATAGGGTTATTTCTGCGCGGTGGCTTTGGGGCCTGCTTCTCCGTCGCTGCAGCAGGAACCAAAGGAGCAGTCCGGCGCCGAGGAGTGCAATGGCCGCGATCATGATCATCAGCCACCCGGGGATGAGGGGATCGGTGCTGACGGGCACGTTGTTGCTTTGGCCGGCCTGGGGGAAGGTCAGCTGGGTGGTGGCCGTGTGTGTGATGAGGCCGCTGTGGAGGGTGATGGTAACAGTCCAGGGGCCGTTTGGGATCGTTGGTGACAGGGCGAGAGGGACTGCGCCTTGGGACCCTGGCGGGAGGGTTATGGTTTTGGGTGTCGGGAACGGGCCCGCGGATAATCCGCCGGGGCCTGCGGTGAGCATGACTGTCCCGCTGAGATCCAGCGCCCGCCCCCCACTGTTGGTGACTGCGGCGTCGATGCTCGGCGCGCCGGATTTATCCCGGCTGGCAGTGACTGAGGTGATGGAGAAATCTGCGGCGGGTCCGTTACCCGGGCCCACGGACAGGTAGACCCGTACTCCGGCCCTGCTTGCGCTGACGATGTGCGTTTGAGGGTCCGCGGGCGCGCGGATCTCGGCCCAGATGGCCGCGTATTGTTCCCCTTCAGGGGCGTCCGCGGGCACGGCGATGGTGGCCGCGACGTCCGCCTTGCCACCGGGCGCCATGGTCAGGGTCGGGTGGTCCAGGCTGGTCCATGTCGTGAGCATGTTCTTCGCTGCGCCGTCGTCGCCGACGAACGAGTTGTCCTGGATGTGCGCTGCCCCGGCGTAGACCTGAACGGTTTGCGTTGAGCTTGTATTGTTTTGCACCTCGACGCGACGGTGGATGGTGGTTCCTGGCGGCAGGTTGTCAATGATGTAGGAACGGGCCCGGGGATCGGTCTGGGTTGCGGCCGGGACATCAAGGAGCCGGATACCGATACCGGTGCCGCTGCCCGGAGTGGACGTGCTCGACGGTGTGTTGTCCGCAGCGAGGGCAATCGCCGGGGCGGAGGTGAGCGCCAGGGCAAGAAGCAGCCCGGCGGTGGTCAGCAGGCGTCGAAACACGTGAATCCTCATAAAGTTAACTGTTGGACAAGGCCTACATGGAGGACAAAGGGTGGGCCGCCGTGTCCACGGCGGCCCACCCTTTGACAAGACCTTAGGAAACCGAGCTGGTTATTGTGGCTTCGTAGTCGGAGGCCGCAAGCGCGTCAGAGGGGATCGCCACGCTGAGTGCGTCGTCCCACGTCGCGGTGTTGTTGCCCGTCACCGCAGTGGCAGACATGACCTGGCCGCTCCCGGTACTGGCGGTCGGGGTCAAAGTAGAGGTTCCGGTGTGGGCGGTCACCGTCGGGGTGTAAGTGATGGCCGCCGTCATTGTCTGGGCCGGGGTCCCAACCGAGGCAAATGCGGTTGCTGAAACGCTCGATGTCCAACCCGTGGTGCTGGCCGTAAGGTCGGTAACCTGGACGCCCGTGAGCGCGCCCGTCGCAGTTCCGCCCGGAGCGGCAGCGGTCAGGCCGACGCTGACCGGCGCCGTGATGCTCAGTCCACCGCTGCTAACGGTCACAGTGGCGGTTGTGTCAGCGGCTGAAGCGGGCAGGGCGGAAGCGGCACTGAAGACAGCGACAGCACCGAGGGCAAGAGCAGCGCTTGTGAATTTACGCATAAGGATTCCTTCTTGGGTTTCAGATCGGTCCGGCGCCGCCCCAATCTCGGGCGAAAGACCGATTACCGTTCTCGGGGAGGGCATTTACACAAATGGTTCCCCGCGGAAAGACGGCCGACAGGGGCAACCCGTCGTCCGCGACCCGTGAGACCCCAGATTTTGGAACTTGCGAAACCCCAGACTATGAGACCTGGCGAGACAACATGAACCTAACATCACACAAACATTAAAAACAAGAAGATCGACGATCAACCTTTAAGTAGCCTTCATAAGACGCGTGTTCTTACCGTGATGTTCTTAGGCCTGCGTTGGACAAAAGGGCCTTCCTAAGTGGCCCTCGGATGGGATCGTTGACTGTGCTTGGACGGCAAGTACTCCGCTGAGAGACGTGGCCCTGTTACCCTTTTGCAGGGGACTCAAGTAGCTCGGTATTCAAGAGGATGAGATGACGGCGATAGCCATGACCCCGGAAAAGCCCCAGATGACAGAAAGAGATCAGTTGCGGGCCATAACAATGGGCCTGCGGCACCTGATCCAGACCGGGGAAGGATTCCGGAACAACTACGCCAAAGAGCTGGGACTGGGAACAAGCGACCTGGTCGCCCTGGGATACGTGCACAAGCACGGTCCTACCCCGCCCGGGGAAATGGGTGCATGGATGGGAATGACCTCCGGCACCATCACTGCCCTGCTGGACCGGATCGAAAAAGCCGGGTTCGTCGTGCGCAGCAACAACCCCGCTGACCGTCGAAGCCTGTTGATCAGGATCACACCTGCAGGGCGGCACGCCATGGAATGGGTGTACGAGCAATTCGATAACGCCCTCGAAGACAGCCTGGCAACCATCCCCGGGCCGCCCATCGATCAGCTCGCATCGATCCTGGAACACCTCAGCCAGGCACTGGAGAACCACGGCAAGCAATAGCGGCGATATTGGGGGCGCGGAACATATGAAGCAGGCCAAATTGCCCCGACCCTGACGGCGGAACAGCCAGGATCAACCGGACGCGGACGGCCCGGCCTGCGCTCATTTGGGGGGGACAGACCGGTCGGTATCGTTATAGGGTTCCATCACGGTCCACTGTGCTTCCAAGCAAGGGTTTCCTGGAAGCGCGGTTGCCGGACACGGTTTCCGGACTCGGCCGGATACCGGGGAACAAAGGAATTGCCAATGTCGATCGAGCCGCAGCCCTTACCCCCTCGCGACGGTTCTGCGCTCCGACCCGAACCGTCGACTCATCGCCTCCCTGACGAGCAGAAACCGGCGATCCGCCGACAGGCCGCGGAGATCATCGAATCGGTCCTTTCGGGGTCGGGTCCGGAGCAGGCGGAGATCAGGGAAGAGTTGCGTGCGTGTGTTGCCGCGCACCCTGGACGTCCCGAAGCTGCATTGCTGGAACATCTGATGCCCATCAGGGCCGTGGCCAGGTTCCGTGACCGCATGCAGGACACCGTGCCCCAGGACGGCACCCCCGGGGCGCGGCAGCTGACAGGATCCTTGTTCCCGCGCTCGGAGGCAGCGGTCAGGTCCCGGATAGAGGAGGTTCTGGAAGGCAGGATGTTGGTGACGGCGTTCCAGCCGATCCGCGACCTCGCCGTCGGCAATGTTGTCGGGGCCGGGGCGCTGACCAGGTTCCTGGGCGAGAGCGGCGATAGCACCGGGGATTGGTTCGACGACGCGAAGCACGCCCGGCTAGCGGGTGATCTTGAATTCGCAGCCTTGGAGTCCGCCCTCGCGGCCGCGGCGGAGCTGCCCGTGCACCTGTATGTTGGGCTGAAATTGTCCCCCGCCATCTGCCTGGATCCGCTTCTTCCCGTGCTGCTGGAGGAAGCGGCACTGGATCCGGGCCGGATGGTCCTTGAACTGACAGAGGCGATGACCAGGGAGCAGCCCGCTCCGCTTGTTGCCGCGCTGGCCCCGCTGCGTCGAAAGGGTCTACGCCTGGCCATTGATCATGCGGGCTCGTTCTTTACCTCGATCCGGCAGATCAGGCACGTCCGGCCCGAGATCATCAAGCTTGACCGGAACCTCATCGCCGGCATTGATACGGATTCCCTCCGTTCTTCCCTGGGCGAAGCTTTGGTCGGGTTGGCCGAACAGATCGGCGCGGTAGTGATCGCCCAGGGCATCGAGACCGAAGAAGAACTGGCGACCGTCACCGGTCTGGGCATGAGCGCAGGACAGGGATATCTCCTGGGCCGGCCCACTACACGCCACGCAGACTGGAAAGAATGGAGTCCCGCTCCGCGAGGGAAGCCGGGCCTGCTGCGCATCGAGGGAGGCTGGCGATGATGATCTGTCGCGGGCCGGCGCGGACGGTTCGTCCGTAACACGTAGTGTGGGCTCAGGGGGGAGTGGAATGGTGCAGCGATATAAAGGAATGATCCCGTCGTTTCTGGGCGGTCGCTTGCTGTTGGTCATCGTGTGTGTCCAAATTGCCTTCGCTGCTTGCATCGCGGCGGCCTTGGGCTCCGGGATCCTGACGATGGTTTCTCCCGTGGGGGCCGTGATCCTGGTTTCCTTCGCGGGAAGCCTGATCGTGCTGGCGGTCCTTGTATCTGTGAAAGGGATCCGCGCCCATCACGCGGAGCGTTCCCGCGCGAGGAACGCGTTCGGTCTCATCGAAACCGTGGCCCACACGAGCCAGGAGTGGCTGTGGGCCGTGGATGAGGAGGGGACGTTCCTCTTTTCCAGCCGGTCCAGCAAGGCCCTGCTTGGTTACGAGCCGTCCGAACTCGTCGGCCGGCCCTGCCGGATGGTGATTGATCTGGACGATCTGGCCAGAGCACGGCAGTCGGTCGTTGCAGGCGTAGATGCTCGCGGAGCGGGCTGGGATGGTGTTGTTGTCATCTGCCGCCACCGCAACGGTGCGCCGGTCTGGATGGAGGTGTCCGGACGGGCGCGCCCGTCCGGGACTGGGTTCGAGGGCACGAGCCGGCCCGTTCCTGCCCAGAGCGCCCGGGCGCTCCTGAAACAACGCATCAGGGACCGGGTGGAGCTCACCCTCCGCGGCAGGGTAATCTTGACGGCGTTCCAGCCGATCTATGACCTCGCCGGCAGGACGATCATCGGAGTGGAGGCATTGGCCCGATTCCCCAGCGAAGACGGCAAGGGCCCGGAGCACTGGTTCAACGAAGCCAGCACGGTGGGGCTGGGCGGGGAACTGGAATTCGCCGCCCTTGAAGCGGCGCTCGAAGCCGCCGGAAGGCTGCCGGCCCGGCTTTATGTGGCGCTGAACCTGTCCCCTGAGACATGCCTGGATCCCCGGCTGCCCGGGTTCCTGGAGAATGCAGCCCTGGCAGATGACCGGATCGTCCTGGAACTGACCGAGAACCTTGCCGTGGACGAATACGCACCTTTGATGGCGGCACTGGCGCCCCTGCGTCGGCGAGGCCTCCGGATAGCGGTCGATGACGCCGGGTCCGGATTCGCCTCGATGCGGCATATCCTCCAACTGCGGCCGGACATCATTAAACTCGACCGGACCCTTATCGCCGGGATCGATGATGACCAGGCCCAGCAGGCCCTGGGCAAGGCCATGGTCGAATTCGCAAAGCAGATCGGCGCCACGATCGTCGCCGAAGGCATCGAAACCCGGGAGGAACTGGCCGCCGTCACCGAACTGGGAATGAACGCAGGGCAGGGATACTTCCTTGGCCGCCCCACGATCCGCCCGGCAGAATGGGAGACCTGGGGCCACCTGCCGCGGAACGATTCCGATGAAACCGCCGAGGCACGCTGAGGCGGGGCCGACATCATAAGGGCCGACTGAGATGCTTCTCGAAAAGCGCCGCTTGGGACAGAGTCTATCCCGCCACGCTTAATGGCCTGCTGTAGGCGCGGCGTCGGCGGACGCGCAAGAGGTATCAGACACGGGAAAGCCCCTCGGACGAGGGGCTTTCAACGGATAAGTCAGTGGTAAGTAGGTCTGGGTCAGCGGTGATCTGCTCCTCCTTCCCGGACGCCTGACGCGCCCATGCCGGACTGTGGACAAGATTTTAGTAACGGATCCCCCGATCCGTCCAGAATCAATAGCAGCGTTTCGCCAACCCGGACAAAAACCGGGCCCCGCGAACCAGCAGCTGCGGACTCCGCTGCTTGACGAAAAATATGGGGGTGTGCGGTGGCCGGCGACGGCGCGCCATGGGCCCGGCAGCCGGCCGCGAAGCGGACGCCCCGGCACGGGTTGAGCAGCAGCGGAAACCTGGGCCTTGGTGCGCGGGGTTGTGCCCCTTGTGGTCCGGCGGAGCCCTCCGCGCGGCTCAAGGCTGTCCACACTGTGCACAACCCCAGGCCCAGCCTTGAAAGAACCGGCTGCCGGACGCGCCCTTCGGGGCAAGCAGCTCCCCGTTCCCGGGTTCCCGCGAGTCGGTAAAAAAGAGCCGTGGGCATGGCCTCCCTGAGCAGGAGCAGAACATCACGTGTCTATCTTGGACCTGATTTATCCACCGGATGGATACGGTGTTTGCCCGTGGCAACAGAATGGGGGATGATGCACGGACGGAAGATCATGGTGCACGCTCACGAGGACGTTTCACCGCGGAATTTGACGGCACTTACGGCGCGGGGGCCTGATCCGGACCCGGTGCCCGGGTACCGTCCGTAAAAGGGACCATCGTCCTGGGCTGGGGAGGTCAGCGATGGCTGGCATGTTTGAACTGTTCATTGATGCGCAGGCGCGGTACAGGTTCCGGTTGAGCGCCCCGGACGGGACCGTGATAGCGGTCTCAAAGGGCTTTGATGACAAGGCCGCGGCCGTGACGGGAATCCGTGAGGTACGCGCGTACGCGGGCATGGGGCTGATCACCGATCTGTGCCCCGGCGAGCCCCCCGCTTCCGGGGCACCGAGCGATGGCGCCGCACCCGTCATCGCGGGGGCAGCGGTGTCCCCGTTCCGGAGCGGGTCCGGAGATCGTTCCCTACCCGTAGGCGCCCCCGGATCGGCGCGAGGAGTCCGGTCAATGACTGAGACTCTTCCGGACACGAGAGCCCTTTCGTACCGTGATCTGCTCGAGGGGTCCCCGGACGCGCTGCTGATGATCGATTCCGCCGGCGCGATCCGATTCTTTAACTCCGCTGCGGAGACCCTTTTCGGGCATCGGCGGGGGTGGTTGCTGGGCCGGCACTACCGGACCCTGCTGCCCGGCAGGTTCCAAGAACACCATGAAGGCCTGCGGGAGGTCTTCGCCAGCGATCCGCGGATGCGCCAAGTGGGGACGGATCTGGAACTTTTCGGGCTGCGCCGTGACGGCACCGAGTTCCCCATGGAAGTCAATCTCGCACCCGCAACGGCTTCCGTGACCAACATCGTGGCCACCATCCGGGACGTCAGCGAACGCAAACGCAGCGACGCCGCGCTGCGGGAAGCGCTGTCCCTGGTCAGCGCGACACTGGAGTCCACGGCCGACGGGATCCTGGTCGTCACCGCAGACGGAAAAATCGCCGGGTCCAATGAACGCTTCGCCACCATGTGGGACATCCCGGCGGATCTTCTGGCCTCCCACGACGACGGGAAAGTCATGGGTTTCGTCCTGGACCAGCTCACGGACCCGGAAGCGTTCGTGACGAAAGTCCAAGACCTGTACGCCGACCCGGGAGCCGAAAGCCTGGACCTGCTGCAATTCCGTGACGGCCGGACCTTTGAACGTTATTCACGGCCGCAAAGGGTGGCTGACACCATCGTGGGGCGGGTCTGGAGCTTCCGGGACATCACCGCCCGCACCCGGGCGCAGGACCAGGCCCGGACGGCGCTGGCCGAACTCGCCCGACAGACCGAAGAGCTCAAGCTCCTTGCCTTCCGCGACCACCTCACCGGTCTGGCCAACCGTGCCCTGTTCCGTGACCGTCTCGAACACGCACTGGCCTCCCGGGACCGTTCCGGCATCCACGTGCTGCTCCTGGATCTGGATGATTTCAAGGAAGTCAACGACGTCCTGGGCCACCAGGCCGGGGACGAAATGCTCATCGAGACCGGCCGCCGGCTGCTGCACTGCGTGGCCGAGGAGGATACCGTCGCCCGCCTTGGCGGGGACGAGTTCGTCATCCTCCTCACCTCCACCCCGGACCCCGGCACCGTGGCCTCCCGCATCGTGGCCGCCCTGAACGAACCCTTCACCCTGCACGGGCGCGAGCTGCGCCCCGGCGTCAGCCTCGGCCTGATCAGCGCCGATGAAACACTGCATGCTCCGGACCTGATGCGGCGCGCGGACATCGCCATGTACGCGGCGAAAGCCGCCGGGAAGAACCGCTGCCTGCGCTTCCACCCGGACATGATGACGGCCCTGCTCGCCCGCAATGACATGGAAAGCGGTCTGCGGACCGCGGTGGAGCACGGAGAAATCAGCGTGCACTACCAGCCCGTCGTTGACACCGCCTCGGCCACCGTCACCCAGGTCGAGGCCCTCGTCCGCTGGGAACGCCCGGACCGGACCGTTTTGCCCTCGGATTTCATCCCCGTATCCGAAGCCTCAGGGCTGATCAACGCGATCGGCCAGGAAGTCCTGACCCAGACCTGCGCCCAGCTCCGGCCCTGGCTGCGCGAGGACGGCAACCGTGCCGTGGCCGTGAATGTCTCAGCCGTCCAGCTGCGCGAACCCGGCTACGCCCGCACCGTCCTGGACACCCTGGCTAACGCCGGAATCAAGGGGAACCAGCTGATCCTGGAAGTCACCGAAAGCGTCTTCCTGGACCCCGCACCCCACATCACCGCCCAGCTGGTGCTCCTGCGCTCCCACGGTATCCGCGTTGCCCTGGACGACTTCGGCACCGGCTACTCCTCCCTCGGACGCCTCCAGAACCTGCCCGTGGACATCCTTAAAATCGACCGCTCCTTCGTCGCCGTCATCCACACCGGAGAAGAGGACCTGCCGATCCTGGACTCCATGACGGCCATGGCCCACCACCTCGGCCTCCACATCACCGCCGAGGGAGTCGAAACCCCCGAACAAGCACAACACCTCCTACGCCTCGGCGTCGACTCCCTCCAGGGCTACCTCTTCTCACGCCCGGTACCAGCCCAGGAGCTGCCCGCCGCCATCCACCACGCCACCGAACCCATCGAAGCCCTCCACCACCGGAACCAGCAAGATCCGGCACACTCCACGCACCAAAGCGACGCCTGAACGCCGGCCCCCAGTCCCAGTCACCCGTCCCGGGTCGTGAGGCCACCTGCCGAGCAAGGTGCCGGGGACGGGCCTTACACCCGTACATTTGTCCCGTACCGGGCTGTGCAGGGTTCGACACTGTCCCTGCGTCGAGTCATCCGTGTCGGTGCCTCCACCGCAGCCCGCCGGGCAACCACCCACGCTTCGCTGGCAGGACCCCGTAAAGCCGGCAGCCTGCCAGACTGTAAGTCCAACCCTCAATTGAACAAGGTGGATCAGTGCAGGCCGGATCTCAACGGACAAACAGGCCCGTGACAGCGTCACGGTGGGGTCTTGGGCGTCAAGTCGCGGTTCTCTTGGGATTTCTCACTCTCTCCTACATGGTGTCGTTGCTGGGGTCGATGGCCATCCTTGGCAATGCCTCCGGCTGGTACGCCACGGCCGACAAAGCGCCCTGGACGCCTCCGGGCTGGATTTTCGGGTCGGTCTGGACAACCCTGTACACGGCGATGGCCGTAGCCGCGTGGCTGGTCTGGCGCCGGCCGTCGGCGCAGACCCACGCGGCCATGACGGCGTACGGCGTCCAAATGCTGCTCAACCTGGCGTGGGCCCCTACTTTTTTCGGCATGTATCCCATGTGGGGTGCTACCGCATTGTGGCTGGCCCTTCTCCTGATCGCCGCCCTGATTGTGGCCGTGGCAGCCACCGTCATCCGATTCGGCCCCCTAAGCAGGACAGCAGGACTACTGATGCTGCCTTACCTTTCCTGGGCCGTGTTCTCAGCCAGCCTGAACTTCTACGCCGCCACCAACAACTAACAACCCCGCCGAAACGGGATCCTGGCCCTCCCCTTTGGACAGGCAGAAGAGCACCCGCTCGAAGACGAATGTCCACGGCACGGAGGCCCGTTCCCGGAGCAGATTTGCCGTTGTCATGCCGGCGCTGCAGCCGGCGGATCTTCCTTGAGCGTGGCAGCCTCGATCAGTTCCGAGACGGAGGCCTATCCCCCGAGATGGCCGGCGGCCGCAAACGCCGCCCGGACCTGGCCGGCGTCAACGGTCGTGAAGTACAGGGAAAAGCTCCCGGGCTTGGCCTTGCTCACTCCCCCGCGCCCTTGGTCTCCGGGGAGACCCGCGCCAGCAAGGCGTTGTGGACCTGCTCAAGGGTAGTGGCACGGACCTCGGCCTTCGCCAGTCGGCGTGCCGCATCCGCGGCTTCCTTGGCGGCGGCCCGCTCGGACTCCCGGGAATCCTCCAGCTGCTTACCTACCACAGCGAGCTGGCGCTCCAAAGCCGCCCGTTGGGCCTCCAACCGCGCGATCTCCCCGGCGTGGGCTGCCGCGGCAGCGTCTTTGTCGACGCTGGCCTGGTCCAGGTCGGCGACGAGTTCGGCGATCTCCTGGTCCTTGTCTTTGCGTTCCTGCGCCCAGACCGCTTCCACGGCCGCATGCCGTTCAGCGGCCAGGGCGGAGGCTTCCGCCCAGCAGGCCCCGGCCAGGCGGGCTGCCTGCTCCAGCACGGCCGCGGGAGTGGCGGCGACCTGCCCGCCGGCGGCCTGTTTTTCCTCGGCCCATTCCTTCAGATACCGGGTGGCGTCGGCATTGGACACGCCCGCCGCCGCGCGGACCGTCGACACGGTGGGCCGACGCTCGGCACTGATCTGCTCGGCCGCGGCATAGACACGGTCCTTCACGCTCGACGTCATCAAAGCACCTCTTCGGATCTTGATAGTAGTAGGAGTCGTAGCGATACTACTCCTACTACTATGGGTTGTGAAAGTTAGAACGGCGCCCCGGAAGTCGGGGCCGCTGCGCCACGTGCCCGGCAGACCGGTAGACGGTGCCGGACTACCCCACGGATTTAGGGCATGGGATCGGAGCGCAGCGGCTTGAGGAACGGGTTATCCCCACTGGCGGTCAGGTGGAGCCCTCCGCACAGCTCAAAGCTGTCCCCATTGGGTATAACCCGTTCCTGTCCGTGCCCACGTTTCGGCCACCTGCCGTGGTGACCGCCAGGAATGCAGACGGGACCCCTGACCGGCTGCACACCATCGCCAGGGATGACGGCTCGCCCGGGAGATGGCGGCTCGCCGGGTCTTTTCTGTGGATGGCCGGGCCGCCGGCTGTCCACAGCGGCGGGCGGCCGGGCACTAGGGGCTGTGGGCAACACGTGCACAAGCACCCCTGCCTCGAAGATTCGGCCGCAAGGCTGTCCCCTGCTGGCTTCTAGGATGGATCCCCCACGTAGGCGAGGGAGAAGAGGGAAACATGGAAGATCAACAGCGGCCGCGGGCCAGCGCCTGGCAGATCGCGGGTGTCTGGATCGCAGCTGCAGCGCTGCTGCTGACGGCGGCACGAATGGGTCTGGACCTGTGGCAACTGATCGGACACTAACCAGCCGGCGGGGGCGTTCCGCGGCAGCAGACGCCCATGGTGCAAGCCCCTCCACGGGCACGTTTGAATCGCCCACTTCATGGACACGGGTTCTCTCTGTGTGGCGGTCAGGTGTTCGTCGTGTGGCGCCCAGCAGAGTGGTTCTACCGGGCCTCGTCCGGCGAAGCTGCGGCGCGCATTCCGAACGACGCTGTCCTGATAACAGGCAAAGCCGCGGTGTCGAAGAACCGGTATTCCATCGTCGGAACGCGGATTATGGTTCCGGCGGCCTCCGCTTTCTCCCGGATAAAATCACGATCGTCCCGGGAGAGGACAAGCTGCCCGTGCGGATCACGCGCAAGGTCCCCCTGTGCGTCCTTGCTGACCTTCGCCGACATGGCAGGGGGCAGGACCAGACATGCCGGATTTTCCAAAAGCCATCTCCGGGTCTCGGAATCGAGCCGGTCCCACTCGTCTTTGAGGCTCACGCTCGTCAATACCGCCTTCTGTCTGGCCTTGCCTGAATGAATTCCGTCCAGATTACCCCTGACGCCACGCCGATGACAGGACGCCCCCTGCACATTCCCGGCGTGCCTTGTTATCGTCGGAGCGTCCCGCCTGACCCCCCCATCAGGCGGGACTTTCCCCTCTCTCCTGAAGTTCCTGGCGCTGCCATAGGATCAGAGCAACCCTGAGGAGGAGCGGCATGTGTGGACGCTACGTGATGTCCCGGGCAACGGGTGACCTTCTGGCCTACTACGACGCGACGGAGGCCGCGGGCAGTGCGCCCGGGCCGTCCTGGAACGTTGCACCGACGCAGAATGTGCCGATCGTGGCGGAGAAGCTCTCCGAGGATGTGCTGGAGCGCCGGCTGTTGACGGCCCGCTGGGGTCTGGTCCCGTCATGGGCGAAGGACGTCAAACTGGGTTCGAGGCTGATCAACGCCCGCAGCGAGACGATCCTGGAGAAGCCCTCCTTCCGGAAGGCCGCAGTGAAGCGCCGGGCCCTGGTCCCGGCCGAAGGCTGGTTCGAGTGGGAGAAGTCCCCTGACGGGAAGAAGATCCCGACATACCTTCACTCCGAGACCGAGGACCTGCTGAGCCTTGCCGGGCTGTACGAGTTCTGGCCGGACCCGTCCCTGCCCGAGGACGATGAGAACAAGTGGCTGCTGTCCTGCACGATCCTGACCACCACGGCACAGGATTCCCTGGGGCACATCCACGACCGGGCCCCGCTCATTGTCCCGCGGGACCTGCACGCCGATTGGCTGGACCCCATGACAACAAGTGCCGCGGACGTCCAGCACCTCCTTGACGCCATCCCCGAGCCGGTGATCACGCCGCGGATCGTGAGCGACCGCGTCAACTCGGTACGGAACAACGGCCCCGAATTGGTGGAACCGGCCTGAAACCGGGTCTCTGGGGCGCTCCTGGACCGGCCCCGCTGCTCATGACGCCGCTGCTCAGGATGCTGTTGCCGTCCGTGGCAGGGTGAGGTCGGCGAGGTCCCAGGCGTTGCTGGCCTGGAGGGACATGCCTCGTGGGCCGGTGCGGCGGGTGGTGCCTTCGATGAGCAGCAGGTTCGTGGAGAACAGGATCGGCGGGGCGACTCTTTCCTGGGCGTCGCTGAAGAACGTGGCGTCGACACACCCGGTGCCGTCGTCGATGCTGATGAAGACGACGCGTTTGCCGCCGCGCATGGGCGGGGTCTGGGTGGCGACCCGGATCCCCGCAACGAGGACCTTGGAGCCGTTGCGCAGGTCCAGGAGGTCTCGGGCTTTGGTGACACCGAGCCTGTCCAGGACCGGCTGGTAGGAGTCGATCAGGTGGTGGGTGACGTCCAGGGCCAGGATGTCCAGCTCTTCCCGGGTGATCTCCAGGCCGCTCAGCTCGGGGACGCCGGCCGGGATATTTGGTGCGTCGATGGCCGGGAGCGGGAGGGCGAGCTGGCCGGGGATGACCTGCAGCCGTTTCGCGGTGCGGGTGGCCTGATTCCGGGCGGCCATCGCCGGGCGCGTCCGTCTGCTCTGCCCCGTGTACAGAGAATCCAGGGCCCCGACCAGGGCCAGGCTCTGCACGGTGGAGGCGCGCAGCCGGGCGCGTTCCCTCAGATCCGCCATGGAGTCGAAGGGCCGCTCGGCGAGGATCCGGTGGATTTCCCTGGCCTGGATGCCTTTCACGTCCGCCAGGGACATCCGGATCCCCAGACGCCCGTCAGTGGTCGGCTCGGTGACGTATTCGTCGGTGGAGCGGTTGACGTCCAGTGGCAGGATGGGGATCCCGAGGCGGCGGGCTTCGGCGACGAGCAGGCGTTTGGGGTACATGCCGGGGTCATGCGTCCAGAGCCCGGCCATGAACTGCACCGGGTAGTGGGTTTTCAGCCAGGCCGACTGGAAGGTGGGTTTGGCGAAGGCGGCCCCGTGGGCGCGGCAGAACCCGAAGGACCCGAAGCCTTTCACGACGCCCCAGACCTTCCCGACCGTCTCGGGTGCGTAGCCGCGCTCGGCGGCTTTGTCGTGGAAGAACTTCTCGACTCCCGGGAGGCGGTCCTCGTCGGACAGGAAGCGCCTCAGTACGTCGGCGTAGGCTAGCCCGCAGCCGGTGAAGGTGTCGATGATCCGCATGAGTTGTTCGTGGAAGACCACGATCCCGTAGGTGTTGCGCAGGAAGGGTTCCAGGTCCGGGTGGAGCTGCTCGACGGTTTCCCAGCCGCCGCGCCGGTTCAGGAACGGTTTGACCATCTCGGCCTGCATGGGACCGGGTCGGAAGAGGCTGATGTCGGTGATCAGGTCATCGAACACGGCAGGCTGAAGTTTGCCGACGAGTTCGCGCTGGCCCGGGGACTCGATCTGGAAACACCCCAGCGTGTGGGTGGAGCGGATGAGCTCGAAGGTCGGCTCATCATCCAGGGGCACGGCTTCGAGGTCGATTTCCTGCCCAGTGGTGCGTCGGATTTCGGCGACGGCGTAGGCCATGGCCGATTGCATCCTGACGCCGAGGACGTCGAGTTTGATCATGCCCATCGGGTCCATGTCGTGCTTGTCGTACTGGGACATCGGCAGGCCCATCCCGGAGGGTTGCACAGGGGTCCGGTCCAGGAGGGAGGTGTCGGAGAGGATGACCCCGCAGGGGTGCATGGAGATATGCCGGGGCAGCCGGTCCAGGCGTTCGGTGATGTCCACCAGCAGATCCAGCTGCCTGCTGCCCTCCAGCCGCTCGGCCAGGTCCCGCAGTTCGGGTTTCTCGGCCATGGCTTCCCGGAAGTGGGAGGCGGAGAAGCGCCAGAGGTTCTTGGCGATCCCATCGATGTCGTCGGGGTCCATGCCCAGGACCATGCCGGCGTCCCGGGCCGCGCCACGGGCCCGGTAACCGGACTGCATCGACATGAGCGTGACCCGTTCCGGGCCGAACCGCCGGAAAATCTCGTGATAGATGTCGTGCCGGCGGGCGGACTCGACATCGATATCCACGTCCGGCAGGGTCCGGCGCCGGGTGCTCAGGAACCGTTCGAAGAGCAGGTCGTGGCGGATCGGATCCACGAACGAGATACCGAGCGCGTAGTTGACCAGGGACCCGGCACCGGATCCGCGGGCTGCGGAGCGGATGCCCATGTCCCGGATGAGCCGGGCGACCTCGGCCACGGTCAGGAAGTAGGACGCGAACCCGAGATCGGCGATGGTGTCCATCTCCAACCGCAGCCGAGACTCCACGACCTCCAAAGCAGCGCGATCAGCACCAGTGTAAAGAGCGTTGGCCCCGGCCCGGGCACGTTCCCACAGCACCGTGAGAGGGTCGCCGGTGATGCCGATGATGGAGGCTTCGGGCATGACCGGCACACCCCAGCCGGCATCACCGACCGGGTCGATCCGGCACCGGTCCGCCAACGCCTGTGTCTCGGACAGCAGTGCTTTGGCGGCTGCGGCGCCGGCCTGGCCGACCGCGGCGATCTCCGCGGCGAGGGCGTGCATCATCGGTCCGGGTTTGAGCCAGGCCTGGGCCGTGGGTTGGACCCCGGTCTCATCCAGGCGCCGCAGCGCCCGGGCGGCATCCAGGATGTCGGCTGTGATCGCCCCGTCGGGCAGCACGTAGCGCACGGCATTGCTCAGCACTGCCTTGACCTGGGTTCTGCCGGCGAGGCGGAGCATTCTCGTGGCGTGGGTGTGGCTGAACGGCAGCCCGGGCGCGGACAGGTGGGAGACGACCTCGATCCGCAGCGCGTCCCTGGGCAAGACAGCGAGCCACTGGTCCAGCAGGGCCATTCCATCGCCGCGGGTCCCGACCTTCAGTCCGACGTCGGAGAGCGGCCCGAGCAACACGGTCCCTACAGGCCCTGCACCGGCGAGAAGATGGGCCGCGATCTCCTCCGAGGTCACCGCGACACTCTTGCGGGCGTGGGCGGCCGAGACCAGCCGGCACAAGGCCGCGTACCCGGCGCCCCGGTTGTGTCCGTGGGCCAGGACCACGACCCTCCCGCCCACGGACCCATCGTCGTCGAGGACGGCGAGCTCGACGCCCAGGATCGGATCGATCCCGGCCGCAATGCACGCACCGATGTGCTTGGGGATCCCGTAGAGCCCGTCACGGTCCGTCACGGCCAGGGCATCCGCTCCCCCGGCCTTCGCCGCGGCCGCCAGGGTATCCGGCCAGTCCACCCCGTAATGGGCGGAAAACGCCGACGCGGCGTGCAAGTGGGTAAACATCAGGGACTTCTAGCCGAGGATCCGCGCGAGCACCCAATCAGCGTCGTCTCGGGTGAGCTCGAAGACCCGCTCGGCAGAACGGCCGCGACCGGAGGCCGTGATCCTCCAGGTCTCCGTCTCGAGCACCTGCGGGCCGATCCCCTTCTGGATGCGGGACTGCTCGACCCACCACGGACGCCTGGTGTAGAACCGCAGAGGCATCTCGGTGCTCCGGTACTGCCGGTCCCGCCACTCAAAACCCAGGGGCAATCCGTCCGGAGTCGTCCGCACTACCACACGCTCATCAACATCCAGCACTAGAACACACCTTCTAATAGAAAAACTGTTAATAGAATATGCGTTCGACACTACGTGTCGCCACCGACAGTTTGAGGCGAGGCCGCGAACCTGCGCCTCAGTTCCAGTATCAGCCCCTCAGTGGCAAGCCGTCCTAGGGCAGCACTCTCACTCTGCCGTTCCGGGTTGAGGCGTCTCAGAGGAGACCGTGAAGAGGCCTTCCCCTGATCACCGGCTACGTGCCGGGGGCTTGACGAGCTCCCGGCGTGACAGGATCTGACCGCCCATCAGGCAAGCTAAGAGATAACCCTCCTGTTCCGGGATGCCGTGACTCCGGAAGTCATGAATTCACGGAGTCAGTCGGTACGCGCCCACGAACAACCCCGGCAACACGTTTCGGAAGTCCGGATCTCCGGAACTTACAGACTCCGTTACTTACAAACCACCGGACCGCGTCAGTCCGGAAGCCAGAGGAAACCAGGAAAGCCTGGAAAGTCTGGAAGCCGGATGGTGACCATCCACGAACAGCCCCAGGCAACACGTTTCGGAAGTCAGGACCTCCGAACGTAACAGACTCCGTGAGATTGTAAGTCTGTGCCCGACGGGCCACTCTTCGCTGTAGCTCCGATCCGCAGACTCCGGACCCCGATCTATCCGAACTCTGTCACCTACAGACCACCAGACTCAGTGACTCCGTGACTCAGTGACTCCGTGACTCCGGAAGTCATGAATTCACGGAGTCAGTCGGTACGCGCCCACGAACAACCCCGGCAACACGTTTCGGAAGTCCGGATCTCCGGAACTTACAGACTCCGTTACTTACAAACCACCGGACCCCGTCAGTCCGGAAGCCAGAGGAAACCAGGAAAGCCTGGAAAGTCTGGAAGCCGGATGGTGACCATCCACGAACAGCCCCAGGCAACACGTTTCGGAAGTCAGGACCTCCGAACGTAACAGACTCCGTGAGATTGTAAGTCTGTGCCCGACGGGCCACTCTTCGCTGTAGCTCCGATCCGCAGACTCCGGACCCCGATCTATCCGAACTCTGTCACCTACAGACCACCAGACTCAGTGACTCCGTGACTCAGTGACTCCGTGACTCCGGAAGTCATGAATTCACGGAGTCAGTCGGTACGCGCCCACGAACAACCCCGGCAACACGTTTCGGAAGTCCGGATCTCCGGAACTTACAGACTCCGTTACTTACAAACCACCGGACCCCGTCAGTCCGGAAGCCAGAGGAAACCAGGAAAGCCTGGAAAGTCTGGAAGCCGGATGGTGACCATCCACGAACAGCCCCAGGCAACACGTTTCGGAAGTCAGGACCTCCGAACGTAACAGACTCCGTGAGATTGTAAGTCTGTGCCCGACGGGCCACTCTTCGCTGTAGCTCCGATCCGCAGACTCCGGACCCCGATCTATCCGAACTCTGTCACCTACAGACCACCAGACTCAGTGACTCCGTGACTCAGTGACTCCGTGACTCCGGAAGTCATGAATTCACGGAGTCAGTCGGTACGCGCCCACGAACAACCCCGGCAACACGTTTCGGAAGTCCGGATCTCCGGAACTTACAGACTCCGTTACTTACAAACCACCGGACCCCGTCAGTCCGGAAGCCAGAGGAAACCAGGAAAGCCTGGAAAGTCTGGAAGCCGGATGGTGACCATCCACGAACAGCCCCAGGCAACACGTTTCGGAAGTCAGGACCTCCGAACGTAACAGACTCCGTGAGATTGTAAGTCTGTGCCCGACGGGCCACTCTTCGCTGTAGCTCCGATCCGCAGACTCCGGACCCCGATCTATCCGAACTCTGTCACCTACAGACCACCAGACTCAGTGACTCCGTGACTCCGGAAGTCATGAATTCACGGAGTCAGTCGGTACGCGCCCACGAACAACCCCGGCAACACGTTTCGGAAGTCCGGATCTCCGGAACTTACAGACTCCGTTACTTACAAACCACCGGACCCCGTCAGTCCGGAAGCCAGAGGAAACCAGGAAAGCCTGGAAAGTCTGGAAGCCGGATGGTGACCATCCACGAACAGCCCCAGGCAACACGTTTCGGAAGTCAGGACCTCCGAACGTAACAGACTCCGTGAGATTGTAAGTCTGTGCCCGACGGGCCACTCTTCGCTGTAGCTCCGATCCGCAGACTCCGGACCCCGATCTATCCGAACTCTGTCACCTACAGACCACCAGACCCCGCTAGTCCGAAAGCCAGGGGGTCCGGGACGAACCACACTCCGGCGGCTCTAGGTCGCAGACCTCTGAAGTCAAGACCTCTAGTACTTACGGACCCTGCGAGTCTGTAAGTGCTCCCTCATAAGACCGAAATCGAAAGTTATGGCCCGATCCGCCAGGAGCGGCGCCCGATTGCCTGAATCGTGGGGGAATCGAACTAGACTCACCGTCCTTACTAACAGACTTACAGAGCTACGAAGTCACGAAGTCGCTGACTCTGTGCATCTACGGCGATTCTTCCGCCTGAGGGGGAGTGCGGCTGGTAATTTGGCCATAGCGCTTGCCGGCGACTGGATACGGATGTTCTCCGCATTGGATCGAGCTGACCCCTTTTCTCGGGTCGAGCAGCTTTGGTCAGGTAGTAACCCGCCACCGGTCCGAGTGCCATGGAAACCAAAATTAAGGAAGCACTCATGAGGGTCGTAGCTGTCGTCAACCAAAAAGGGGGCGCCGGGAAAACCACCACTGTGATGAATCTTGCCGCCGTTGCCGCGCAAAGCTCGAAAGTGCTTGTGGTCGACGCCGACCCGCAAGCATCAGTAACGATGTGGGCAACCAATGCAGAGGAACTCCCCGAAAAGGAGCAGCTCCAGTTCGACGTGGCGACTGAGACCGACCCGGAAGCTCTCACGCAAATGCGTGATCTCGACTACGACACGGTCTTCGTGGACACCCCAGGCAACCTAGAAAATATACAGGTACTCAAAGCCATCGTTAGCCAGTCAGATTTCATTGTGATGCCCACAGAAGCGACCCCATTGGCCCTGCTTCCTCTCGTCTACACGTTCGAAAAGATAGTTCAGCCCTTCGGTCTGGACTACAGAGTCGTGATCACCAAGGCAGATTCGCGTTCCCCACAAGATGCACTGGACGCACAGGAGATGCTGCGAGAACAGGGAATCCTTGTATGCAACTCGTTTGTGCGTGCCTACAAGGCACACGAACGAGCCCCCATGTACGGGACAGTGGTCACTTCATACGAGAAGACCCGCAACTCCGAGAAAGCAACTATGGATTACAAAGACGTCGCCCTGGAACTGTTTAGTCTCTGGGCCCAGACCAGGAAGGGCTGAACTTCATGGCGCTCAAAGGTGGATTCAAGAACTTCGCCAACCAAACCCGTGAGATCAAGGATGCACCTCCCATTGATCTAGGTAGCGATGCACCTGTCCTGCATATTGTCCATGAGGCCGCTACTCTACATGATGGCTCGAAAACACCCTCAACGACTCAAGTTGCCACTTCTCCAACGGCTCCTGAGCTCGCATCAGTCGAGGCAACTGGGGGAGAGGAGTCCGAGGCTGCGCCCGAAATCGAGAGCGCTCCTGCGAAACCCGCTTCGACCCCAGGCGTAGACGAGGTTAAGAAACCCGTTGTTTCGAGCCATACCCATTACACGGATCTAGTCCGCAAGGAATTGCGGCTGCATGCGGGCCAAGCTGACGAACTGACACTGCTTGCTTCTAAAGTTCAACGCGCCCGTAGGGAAAAGGGGGAGCGGATCACCGATAACACGCTAATTCGTGTTGCTGTCGATCTCTTGCTGGAGCGACAGAATGAACTCGTAGGTTCCACCGAGGATGAGCTTCGACTTGCCTTGGGCCTAACACCACGCGCCTAAATAAAATAGTTCTTTTCCGTGGACAGACCATTCCAGTTCGGATCGGTAGTGCCTACTCTGTGAGTCTGTAATTGCCGGACTCACAGAGTACCGAACTACTGCGATCATCCTGTCCGTGAGAACGCCATGTCCGTCAGTGCCCACTCTTCCGGCGGACCTTCAAATGCCTCCCACGGATAGTCCTCACCGGGGGAGAGGAGCTCCGCGACGGTGTTGACGTTCTTGGACAGCCATTCTTTCCAAAGGATTCGTTCGATCCGGTAGCGCTGCAGCTGCGCCGCGACGGCTTCCATAACCCCGAAGTGCTCGGCGAGGACTTTAAGTGAAGTCGATGCCACCACCGACCAGGCCCGTGCCTTATTCCGGGAAATCATGTTCCAAGCGGCCATCACTTCAAGCGATTCACTGACGGATGTCCTGGAGAGCTTGGTCAGCTTGACGATCTCGGAAGTTGACAGGCCAGGAGAGTCTTCGAGTGCTTCGTATACGAAGGCTGCAGGCAATCCCAGTTCCCTGAAGACCGGGCGAAGCGCATGAACCTTACCCTTACGCCAAGATAAATCTTCGGCAACGGTCTTCACTTCCTCCGGCACGGACAGCATATAGAGGTCTCCTTTGGTCCCGCGGCCCTGTTCAACAAGGGTCACCAAAGGGTCTTCCTCGCTGCGGAGTGCTCTGAGGTGTGACCCGACCGTGGTGTGGTCCAGACCGGTAGCCACCGCAATCGACCGGTCACCAAATTCAATGAACCGGGACCCTGTCATGTGCGCTGCCTCCCCCAGAGACCTCAGCACCATCCTCCTAGCAAGCCCGGTTCGTGAATCGGTGTAGGCATGTTCTTTCAAACGCACTGCATTTCGCCAGGTTCGGATGAACTGGTGCTCCGCGTCAGGATTCGATGAGATTGAAGCCCCCTGTAGTACACGGGGCTGTGTAAATGGCTGGCTTGTGGGGGATTTACGAGCATTGTTCTTTCCGTCTCTCGATCCGAGATTTTTGCTCAAATACGTAACCGCATTCAGCCAATCCCTGCGCAATGCTGGGACACGCTGGCGGGAGGCGTAGCGGGCGTAGAAGGAGGCCAGTCCGGGCCACGTCCCCTGCATCATCCGGCGTTCTACATCGACGAGTTCCATGCCGGCGCCCGCGGCCCCGGTGACAATGGCCTGTCGTGCCTCCGAATCGGAGGCATACCGGTTGGTGTCGTATAGCCCTGTCTGGGCCATGAGCTGCATGGTCCGGGACATTCGCCCAGCTGGTTGGTGGAGTCGGGGCGTCTCGGCGGTGGCCGGTGTAATCGTGCCTTCTAGACGGAGTGCCCTGACCGCTCCGATCTCTCCCGCCAGGTCGGCCTTCATGGCCGTCCAAACGGTGGCCGAATTGGGCCGTCGGGCAACGTCGTAAGCCACGGACAATGACATGGCGAGCTCCTGGTGGCCGCCACCCTTGTGAGGGGATCCGGGTGTTCGCATGCAGCCATGCAGGAGATTTTGGTGCGGGGTCTTGTCCAGGGTCCGATACCGGGTGCCCAGCGCCTCGACAAGATCACGCGCTTCAGAAAAGGTGACTCGCTGCTCGAGCGGGATGTAGACGTGCCGGCCGCCATTGGGCGAGTAATCCTCAATCCACCGCGCACTGACCGAATGCAGCCACTTCTGGACGGCGCGGACGTCCGCTTCGACCCAGTCAATACCAGCGACGGAGGAGTCAAAGTCAAGGAAAATAGCACTGCAGGTGCCGTCTTTGCCGAAAATCCGCACGGCGGCGGGAAAGGACGGAAGCGCTCCCGTGAGGGCACGTTCATGTTTTTGCGGGTAGGACCTTCCGCCGTCGCGGGAAAGGCGGACGCGGGGCTGCCCGGCAAGCAGGAGAGCTAGTGCGGCCCAAGCCTCGGCAGGACTGCAAAATGCATGCGGCGCGCCCGGACTCTGTGAGTCTGTGCATGCGCCCATCTCGTGGGGTACGATGATGCTATTCCTTTCAAGGGATAGGAAGATGCCCGGACCGCAAGGCCCGAGTTGATTCTCAAGGACTCTCTACCTCGTCGCCGGCAAGCAAAAAAGGTAGTGAGTCAAATGCTTAGAAGGCCCGCCTCGTGCGGGCCTTCCTCATTTAAGAGGCGATGCGGCCAATAGGCAGCTCCTCCTGAAACTTGTGGTGGTCATGGCGCTCTAGATCGACCTCAAGCTGCTTTGCGACAACCGAGGCCACGTAGTCCGTGATCGTGACGCCCTCAGCTTCGGCGACCTGGGCGACTTGGTCAGCCATCTCGGCAGGCACGCGAAAGCCAATGTACTTGCGGAGGCCCTTGCTTGGACGCCCGCCTCCCCGATGTGCAACAGCAGTCATGTGTCATGTCCTTTGAATCTCGTACAGACTGTCTTCACCTGTACTGGCTTCAGCGCTGTAAATCGTTAGTTCCTTCAACAGGTTTTGGTTACTGTTTTAGGTTCCTCCGAACCTAACATTCAGGGGGCCCCGTGGAGCGGATTTGGTTACTGTAACTAGGCGGCGTGTCGCCTTCGTTATTTTCATTCGATTCCGGCCATGCGAAGTCGTGACGATGCTCTTCTGAGATCGAGCCGGCCGCCGTCCTAGGAACGTCGACCACCGCGACGCCGCTCACGCGATCGCGGCGCTTCGCCCTTTCCTGCTGAACCCTTCCCACAATTCACTCCAAGTCGGCGGTAGACCAAATTGGCCTCAGTAGCGATATTAGTGCACTTGCACCCTATTCAAGCAGCTTATCCTGCATCTACGGTGCACAGGTTGATCCGGGCGTGGCTTCTGTCGGCGTAGCAGCGGTCTCACGCAAGGCCTCCTGCCCCTTGATCCAGGCAGCGACCTCCTCTTCAAACCTTCTGGGCGAAGAGTTCCATTCGCATTGGTGGGGGACCGCAGGGAACTCCTTGAGCGTTACCTTTTCTGGATTGGAGGTAGCGAACTCATCCGAGAGCGAATAGGGTACTTCTGTGTCGCCGTGTGAATGGAGTACCAGCGCCGGAGTGTTCAGGCGGCCAGGTGCATGAGTCCAGTCAAGATTTTCAAAATCCACGGGCTTGGTGAGCGAGGCGAGGCGGCTGAGCAGGGGCGTTGAGAGGATCTTTGGGACGATCTTTGCGACCGTTCGGGGGAGGCCCGCTGTCCGGGCGTTCTCGGCGATGACTGCCTCTGTGTTGGGTCCTGGTGAAACCAGGACTAGGCCGGCGATTAGGTGCCGGTATTTGGAGATTTCGGTGAGAAGCAGTGAGATTGTTGCACCCATTGACCACCCGAACAGATAGAGCGCTTTTGCGCCGTGTTCGGCTGCATACGCGAGTGCCTTTTCAACGTCGTCCGCTTCTAGGCTGCCGTAGTGGCAGACCTGTCCTTGGGCATGATTCTCGGCGTCTCCGAAGTAGGACGGGATTAGCGAGGTCATGCCTAGGTTTGTCGCTGATTCAACACTGCGGAGCATCGAGTAGCGAGAAGATCGGAGTCCGTGCACGTGGATAGCCCAGACATCACGTGATGGATGCTCAGGATGAAAAACCCACGCGGGAAGTTCACCCTCAACTGCCCCGAGACTGATTTCTTCAAAGTCCAGATCGAGCTTTTCCGGTGACACAATCACTTGGCCGGTCCAGCTACCACGCATCTTGCCTGCAGCCAGGGACCCGGTCCATTCAATTATCTCCCGGGTCACCTCAGACGATTCAGGGTTTTCGGATACTACGGCTCCCACAACGATATGAACCCCGGGTAGAAGGAGCCCGTAAGTACCGGGGGCCCGGGTTCGCGGATCTGCTTGCAGTGTCACTTTGCGGCAGTCGGCGGAGACCGTAAGATCCCGCTTTTTGGGTTCCTTCCAGGAAGTCATCTTCTGCCCAAGGGCAGCCGCTGCGGCGACCGGTAGCGATAAAGTAACGAGGGCTGTTGCGGTGATCCAGGGTGTCGGAGCCATACGTGGAAATCCTTACGTTGAGGACGTGAGAGGGAATTCAGTGAGAAGTACATCGGTCCGATGTGTAAGTGCCAGCTCCGAATCGTCCACGACGAATTCGCCTAGAGTCATGAGGTCTCGGACCAGGACTAGCGTTTGGTAGCAGATGATCTTCGGGTCCCTCAGCGCATCGGCAATACTGGGCTTCTCTGTGGCTGTCCGCCCAAGAATTCCGCGCAGCCTTAGTGCGTAATAGAGGAACGCGCAGTACTTGCGCAGCGATTGGATGGAACCCCTGAGAAACCCGATACAGAGGATGATGGCACCGGAGAAAAAAGCCACCACATAGGAGGAGTAAAGCAGGACGGACGCCTGAGTGCTCACGGCGTGCAGGTGCTGCAGCCACAGAAGGCAGACGTCGACCGTGTTGCCGAGGGTGACCAGCGAGAAGCCTGCTATGAAGACTTTGGATCGCTGTGGTGAATCAAGGACTGCCATAAGTGAGAGCAGGGAGATTATCGCGACGGCAGCCAGATAGATAGAGAGATACAGGACTGTCCAAGGTTGATAAATCAATGCCGCAATGAACGCCTCCACAGAGCTAAATCTCTCCTGTTCCCCTGTAATCAGGCTGAACGCGGCCGAGTAAGAGGCGATGCCAAGCATCAGGTAGAGGCGGTAGTGACGGGGCTTGTTTTTGGACGTGTGGATGAGGATGGCCTGGTACATGAAATGGAAAGACAAGGTCGTCGACGTCGCACCCAGCAGGTTCCAGTACCCTCTGGATCCCAGCACAGCGTCGATTGCCTGGACAGGGACCACAAAGCCAAGACAAATGACTGCCACCAAGCCAAAGGCGCCGGCCAGCCATCCTGGCCGGGATGCCTTCGCCCTCAGCGCGTATGGGCCCCGAAGGACCAGAATGAACGCGGTCAGGTAGAGCATCAAAGTCGAGAGTTCCCTCATCATCCGAATGCCTGGCTGTTGCGAGTTTTGCGGCTGATGAGAGAAGTGATCTTGTAGGCGAGAAACTCGGCTTCGCGCTCAGCCTCGTTCCATAGCAGCTGGTCCACAGTGCCGGACTCAAGCTGTGTGCCCGGGCGATCGCACAGGCGGTGTCCGCAAAGAAGATGGCCAAGTTCATGAAAAAGGCTATGCATCTGATACGCGTGCGGATCTATGCCACGGAAGACGATGACCACAAATTCAGGCGTTATGGCGAAGCCGCCGGTGGTCGTTTTGAATCTGTCGTCCACAGTTGATTCGAGAAAGATCGGCTTCCCTATAACGGTTGAAACGGCTTCTACCACTTCGCATGCGGTCATACCTGGAGCCAAATGAATTCCGGAGAGCGCAGCTGCTGTTGCAGTGCGGGACCCGCGCGAGAGCGCGACGGGGACTCCGTCATACTTACGAGCCACCGCTCAGTCCTTTTCGGAAGCGTCCAGTCTTTTCTGAACCAACTCCGCTAAGGCCTGGAGGGCCCCGGCATCCAAGGGTCCGCGGCCGCCGAAGCCTGTAACCCCCGCGAGCAGCAGAGCGTTCTCAGCCCGCATGTGGTTGTCAATCTCCCGAAGGACCTTTTCGTCGTCCGTCAGAAGATACGCTGCGTTGCCTGTGAGTACTTCCGACAAATGTGCCAGGACGTGGTCGCTTACAGGCCCTCCTTGGTCTAAAAGGCTAAACCAGGCCCTGAATGTCAGCGTTACATCGCGCTGAGCAAGAAGGGGACCGTACTTCTCGTAGGCCGTCCTGGGGTCACCGGCATCTTTGATATCTATAACTTGGCGCAGACGCGCTGCCACCACCGCCGAACGGTTTTTCTGTATCTCCTCAAGAGACTGCGCTGACAAGAGGTCAGCGATAGGGCTCTGCTGCGCCCCGAAGCGTTCCTCCAGCACACCCGACGGCGCCACCTTGCTCTGGAGTTCGCGCAGCAGGCTCACCATTGTGCTGATGTTCCTAACGGGAATATCGGAGATGAAAGACCTTAGGAGGGTGAAATCCGTGGCGACTATAGACGCAGCAGCGGTGGTGCCTTCTGCCGTGAGCGACCACAGGACCTTCCGCTTGTCCTCACCCGAGCCACGCTCGACAAGCCCCTTGGCTACAAGGGAATCCACCGACCGGAATGGATCGCGGTTTAGGAGCAGCATCTGGCCAAGATCCTGCATGGAATGAGGACCGGATTCGTTCAATACCAAGAGGATCTCGACCTGAGCACTAGTTAGATCACGAGTGTGTGCATGCTCAAGAACTGCCCGCTCCCACTCCTTCGAGAGTGCCAGGAGTAAATAGCGGAGCTCCGACGGGGCCAGATGTTGTACGGACATAGCTCCCTAGCGTCGGTGAATAGACCTCGCAGTCATTCTAGCCCGCCGGGCAATCAGCTTCTCCGGACTCGCATATGGATGGGGGAATGTGACTTGCAACAGATCAAGAGTTACTGCTACAACTCCATATTCACGCTTTTACAGTGCATATGCACCCTACTGTGCTAAGTTGGCTGTACAGCGCGGCACGGTCACGACGCAGCCCAAGGGCTTCGAACATGCAAGGGGAGCGGGGAGTTGTTCTGATGCAGCGTAAGTCGCTTGGCCTGGTGGCACTCATTGCCATCCCCGGGCTGTTCCTTGGTCTGGTCTTCTCCATGATCCTTTTGTTGGCACCCGCGAAGCCGGCTGCGGCCAACTGTGGCCCGGCTGTGTCTGTCGTCATCGGCGGCAACACCAAGGTTGAGCGGTACACCGCGGAGCAGTTGAAGAACGCCGCGGCGATCATGGGTGCCGGTAAGGCGCTGAATCTGTCCGTGAAGGGCCAAATGATCAGCGTTATGGTCGCCCTGGGGGAGTCGGGCTTGCGGGTGCTGGACCATGGTGACGGACCCGGCCCGGATTCCCGGGGGTTGTTCCAGCAGCGCGGCAACGGCGCGTGGGGCTCCTACTCGGACCGCATGGACCCTGCCACCAGCGCAACGAACTTCATCAAGGCCCTGCAGGGCGTTCCCGGCTGGGAGCTCCTGGAACCGACCATTGCCGGCAATAAGGTTCAGCGCAACGCCGATCCTTACCACTACCAGAAGTACTGGCCCGAGGCGGTCAAACTCGTTCAGGCCCTTTCGAACTCGAAGTTCTCCCTGGAAGGCAGCGGCTGCGCCGTCCCGGGACAGTCCGGGGCCGGGGATGACTACCCGTGGAAAAACTCTCCGACCTGGATGCAGGTCGGCGCGAACACAGCCAGCACCTCGCCGCTGGGCATGTACTTCCGCGAATGTGTTGACTTCGCCCTGTGGCGCGTGAACCAGCAGATGGGCTCCACCAGTGCACCGTTCAAGTTCCTCAACTCCACCTTCCGCCCGGACGGGCAACGGCTGGGTTCTGCTGTGACGTGGAAGGCCGGCTGGGACGCCAAGGGCTGGCCCTCCGGCACCACACCCCGGGTCGGTGCCGTTGTTTGGTACGCGCCCGGGGCCGGGGGAGCGGACCCGACATTCGGCCACGTCGCGGTGGTCAAAGAGGTCAAGGACAACGGGACCTACGTCGAAGAGGGCTACAACGGCAACCCTGCCCCGAACGACCACAGCTACTACACCCGGACAGTGGCCAGCAATGTCCCCTCAGCCTTCCTGTACCTGCCCACTCAAGAGGAGAAGAAGTGAAAAAGCCCTTGGCCCTGCTTACCGTGGCCCTGCTCTGCGTTTCCTGCGCACCGGCACCGGCGGAATCAGCCGGCACCACCGCCACAGCGTCCGCGCCTGTCTCACTGAGCGCCAACAGTGGACCGCAGGCGCCCGGGGGAACAGTCCCTCCCACCATGGGCATCACCTGGGATCAGGCCGGCAAAGACAAAGCGGTGAAAGTCGCTGAGAAGGCAATGGCGGACTTCGCCCGCCCCGCCGTGGAGGAAAAGCAGTGGGCCAATGATCTTGCCCGCTGGCTGACACCACAGGCTACCGCTGACTATTCGGCGGTGGACCCGGCCAACATCCCGGCGACCCGCGTCACCGGTCCGGCCACGCTGACCGTTGATGAAGCCAACGGCTACGGGGTTGTCGCAGCGGTCCCCACCAATGCCGGGACCTACACGGTCCAGCTGCTCCGCACCGGCAAGGATGCCCCGTGGAAGGTCAACCGGCTCACACCACCAACGTCCTAAGTGCGGCACCTCTGCCATCGCACACACGTAAAGGAAGAAGTTC
>NZ_CP110116.1:0-89800 GCF_025960325.1 Arthrobacter sp. YA7-1
ATGATGGAAACCCAAGCACTCGACTTCCCCAAGATCGACGCCGTTCTGCGCGCCAACGGAACCGGTGAGGTCACGATCAACGGCACCTCCCACGCGATCCAGGCCGACGACGAGGCCTCCGTCCTCCGCGAGGCGTTGCGCCTCATCACCGACACCGCCGCCCAGCTCGGCCGACCCGTCAAAGTCAGCACCACCGACCCGGACGGCCAGGGCCTCATCGTCGTCTCCCCCGAGGGCCTTGTCAGCGAAACCGCCCTAGCCAAACCCAGCCCTCGCCGCCAGAAGAACCCGGAGCCGGCCCTGTCCGCCCCCGCGCCCGTCCATGCTCCCGTCGAGCCGGCGGCCGAGGAAGGTGATCCCCCTGCCGCGCGTGTCACGTTCGGCGCCGCAGTGTCCCACGTCCAGGAACCCGCGCCAGCGGCCGCGGAGCCTCTCACGCGCCGCAGCCTCAAGGAGACATCGTTCCTGGTCAGCGCGCCCGTGCTGGAGCCGGCTATGCGCGGCTGGCGCGGCGCTCTCACCCGACTGGGCTTCCGCATGGAACCGTCCCCCGAGGAGCTGACTGAGCGCGAAGACATCCGCACGGTGAGCCAGCACTGGCCGGGGCCGCGCACCGTGGCCGTCGTCAACCGCAAGGGCGGGGCGAACAAGACGCCCACCGTTGTCATGCTCAGCGCAATCCTGGCCCGCTACAGCGGCGCAGCAACCGTCGCCTGGGACAACAACGAAAGCCAGGGAACCCTGGGCTGGCGCACCGAGCAAGGAGGGCACAACAACAGCGTCCTGGACCTCATCGACTCATCCCAGACACTGCTCTCCCCCGGCACGAACGCAGCCGAGATCGCCCGGTTCGTTCACCACCAAACCTTGGACAAGTTCGACGTCCTGCGCTCGGACGAAAACGACGAAGGCGACCACGAAGTAACCGCCGAGGAGGTGGACATTGCCCACCAGGTGCTCACCCGCTACTACCGGCTGATCGTCATGGACTCCGGAAACACCGCCCGCTCCGCGAACTGGCGGCAGATGATCACCCACACCAACCAGCTCGTCGTCCCCGTGACAGCCATCGAAGACCGCGCCGAAGCCGCACGCCTGACCCTCCAAACTCTCGAATCCCGAGGCGGACACGACGCCGAACTGGCACGTAACGCCGTGGTGATCGTCTCCGAATCCACCGACGCCAAACGCAGCATGAGCGGCGACGCGCTCAAGCGCGCCCAGGACGAAGCCCGCAGGATCGCTGACGGATTCGCCCCGCACGTTCGCGCCGTCGTCCGCATCCCCTACGACCCCGCCCTGGTCAACGGACCCATCCGCTACGACGCCCTCCAACCCGCCACCCAGCGGGCCTGGCTAGCCGCAGCAGCCGCTGTCGCCAAAGGATTTTAGACGACACGCTCCAGATAAAACTTTGATCTTACGAAACTTAAGCAAGGATCAAGCTATGGCACCGATGAAGAAGCGAATGGGTAGGCCCAGCCGTGGCCCGCGTGACGTCTTCACCGTCAAGCTCACCTTGGGCGACGGGGAGAGGCTCCGCCAAATAGCGGACCTGCAAGATCTGTCTTATCAGGATCTCCTTGAGACCATCGTGAGCCAGTCCTTGGCGAATATCGATGTCGAAGCACTTAAAGGACAGGAGACGCTGCCTATCGGCCGTCTGGCTTCTTAAACGAGGAAGGCCCGCCTGAGGGCGGGCCTTCGTATCAAGTTATTCAAGCTTTTCACCATCAGATCTTGGCGGGTCCCGGTGAAAGGCTCCCACAGTCACACCCTCTTTTCAGAAAGGTACTGCATGGGCTCTAGTGTACATGCGCGCGCTTTAAACGACAGCGAATCGCGGATTCATCCGCGGCAGCGGCGTGTCAACCGCGCACGGGAAACGTCCTCGGATGTCGTTTTGTCGGCCGTGCCCAAGGGCAGCGTGCGGGCCGCACATGGACGGCAAACCATGGCAGCCCTGCTTCGGCACGAGAATTTCGCCGTGCGCAACCGCAACGGCCAGGCCACGATCGTGGCCGTATTGCGCGCCCTTATCGATCGTGCCGACTACGAGACCATGACGTCCCGCCCAGGCTGGGAAGCCCTTATCGAGGCCACAGGAACGTCCAGGACGACAGTGGCGCGCGTCTTGAGGCTTTTGATTGCCTGGGGCGTTGTCGGCCGCGTGGCGTCCGGCAGGCAGGCCAAGTACGCCGCTACAGGTCCGGACGGCGAACGTATCAACGAAGCAGCTGTCTACGTTCTCTGCACGCCGTCGCCACTGGCACTTGTGAACAAAGTTGGCACCCCTCCCGCCCTAGGCGGTTCTCACCTTATAGAGAAAGAGTTAACCCATACGCGCGCGCGAGGAAAAAGCTCCCAAACCGACGTGGCTCCGCCACGACTCATTCCCACAGGCGCCGCAAGCGGCGCACCTTCCGCCCAAGTGGCATGGCGCCCAGAACTGCTGTGGCCAGCTCACCGGACGCCAAAACGCCGAGACCAGCGTGTGGCCGCCGCGTCCGAGATCCGCTACCGGAGCTTTCCCCTTCGTTCCATGACGCCCAAGGACGTCGCCAGCTCGTGCCGGGACTTCTTCCTGGCCGGTTGGACCGTCGCGGACATCCTGCACGCGCTGGATTGGCGCCCTGACGGCGCCCAATGGCCGCACAGCGGCGCACCCGACACAAAAGACCCATGGCGGATGCGCGGCTGGCTAAGACACCGCCTCAGCGCCTGGCGCACCGAAGCCGGCGAACCGCTGCGTTCCCGCGACCAGCAAGAATCCGCCCGCATTGCCAACCTCCGCCGCGAGCAGGAAGCCGAGCGCCGACGAACCCTGGAGCGCCAAGCCGAGCGCGCGGCCCGGCTGGACGCCGGCGACTCCCCCGCCAAAGTCACCGCCCTCGCTCAGATCCGCGCGGTGTTTGATGCAAACAAACGGCGGCGTTCCGCCCGCTATCACTCGGCCGAGCAGTCGAGCCGGCAGAGTCCCCAGGATGGGTAGCCTCTCGCCCACATGGGCACAGCAAAAGCAATTTCCTTCGGGCTTTCCCGCACACACCTGCACGACAGGAACACCTGACCGCCTGCACACAACCACCAGTTGGAATCCGTTCGAGTGGAATGGCCAGAACCAAGACACGGACACCGGTCTCTACTACCTCCGAGCCCGCTACTACGACCCACAGACGACCCAATTCATCAGCATTGACCCCGCCAGCTCACTCACGAATGCTATCTACTCCTACGCAAGCCACAACCCGCTGAACCTCCTTGACCCCCTTGGCCTATGGGACGACAGCGACACCCAATCCGTGTTTGGGGTCGTGCTTGGCGGGCTAGGTGTTGCCGCAGGCGTCGCGGCTTTGGTGGTGGCGGCGCCAGAAATCGCCATCGGCTTGGCCGCAGGCGCCTTTGCACTTGGGGTCGGCGCTGCATTCCTCGACGGCCCCGCGTGCTTCGGAAAAGGGGAAATGCTTGCATGTGCCGGCTTCGCTCTCGGCGTGCAAGCTCTATATTCGGTGGGGGTCGTTCTTGGCAGCGGCGGCAGGATCCGAGACTTTGGCCGGAGGACTAGGAATCTTTGGCGCCGAGCTCGGCGCTGGCGGATCCGGCCTCGATCTCTTTGGGCTGGTCAAGCATGCCAGGGGAGAAGTATCGAGCGCACCTGTTGGAAAGGATCAATGCGTTGCCTAGCAAGAAACGCCAAAACTACATCACCACATGGAAGTCGCGGATGGGTGAGGAAGCAGCCGGTTTCGCCTACGACTTCCGAGTCTTCGCGTCGTTGACGGGATGGACCATGTTGACGCTCGCAGGCCTGGGTGCGATCGCAATGGTGGCGCGCGCATTTCCGCTGGCCTACGCAGCCTACGGTCTCGTTCTTCTGGCCGTCCTACCGCTAGCCTTCTTCACAATCCGCCCCCTACACAAGGCTCTTACGGTGATTAGACGGCGCTACGGGCTGCCGATCGGTATTCGCATGCCTTGGAGTGTCCTCGCCCGTACAGAGGCATTTGACAGGTGGGTTCTGGAGAATCGCCGAGGCTAACCTCCGCAGCATGAGCCCAACACATCTGGAATTCCGGATGAGGCTTTGGTGGCTCGCTTGTTCTTCGGACCTTGGCGGCTCGAGCGTTCCGCTGTCCGCGCCGTCTATCCGGGCGGCACGCACCCAGTCTTCCTGTGGGCGAGGATCAACTTCATCGCCGTATGCCGGGGGTGTTTCTCGCGGAATGGCCGGAGGGCGTCCTGGGAGCCGCGGAACAGCTCGGCTACCCGGTCCGGCACGACGATCCGATCCGACGACGGCGCGCTTTGATCACGCGGCAGTGGTTCCATGATGTCGACGCGCAGGATTATTGCTTCTGTTTCGGTTTTCATGGTTGCAACGGCATGGGTCCTTGTCGTCATCCAGGTTGCCTGTACCGGGGTGAGTTCATCATGACCACGATCGCCGCAGCCGTGCTTGCGGGCATCACGCTACGCCGGGCCTCGGAATCCTCGCCGCGTCCATCATGTGGCCCGACGTCACACTTGAGGCACTCTTCCAAAATGCGATGCACCGGTCCTTAGTTTATAGATGGAGAAGTAAGGCATGAGGAACACGACGAAAACCTTCGGGACGCTTCCAACGCCCCTGCGTGCGGCTGTCCTAACCTTTCTGGGCGTCTTACTGATCATGTTCATCAGTTTGATCTCATCTCCAAGCCAGTCGGCTGTGATCCCTTATGCCTTCGGGATACTTGGGGTCGCGACGTTCGTCCTGGGCATGATCTTGGCGACGAACTATCGAGGCTCCGCTTCAGCTTTTGCGGGACGATGGCCTGTAGCTGGGGGTAGGTCATTGATGGGCGTATTCATTCGTGTGTTCGGCATTTGCTTCATGGTCGGAGGCGCTTTGTTTGTTGCTGCGTCCGTGGTCGCTATTGTCGCTCGCACATCGTGACACTCGACAACTGAATATGACAGGTTTGGATGGCCCCGGTAGGACGGGGGGCGTGGGTTATGGAAACGCAACGGATTCGGGTGTCCGGTAACGATCGTTAGCGGACATCGGACAGCGAACGACCGTCAAAGGCCGGCTGTCACCAGATAGGTGCGCAGATTGGTCTGTTCTTCCGCGCCGCTTACTCCGGGGGCCCAGCTTAGACGTCCGAAGTTGGCTGTGGGATGGCCAGGCTGTACCAGCTTGGTGTTGGTCCAACCGCCAGCCCGAAACAAGGCATCGGGAGTGTCTGTGCAAAACGGCAGTGCACGGCCGGATTCCGTGCGTGCTTTCACCAACGGAGCCATGCTTTCCAAGGCCAACAGGCCTGTTCCAAAGACATCCGCCAAGAAGATAGACCCTCCAGCAGACAAAGAAGCAGTATCGCGGAGTAGGGACTCGACGGCGGAGTCCGCCAGGTAAAAGAAGAGGCCCTCAGCAACCCAGACTGTTGGGGTACTGCGATCAAAGCCTGCCTCCAGAAGGGCAGGCATCCAGGGACCGGACAAGTCCGCCGGAACACACCGTCGTTCACATGCCGGCGATATCGTGCGTAGAACGGATTCCTTCTGGGCGAAGGCTTCCGCATAGTCGATCTCGAACACGGTACAGGAGGCGGCCAGTGGAAGCCGGAAGGCCCTGGTGTCCAGGCCAGCACCGAGGAGGACGATCTGGCAGTCTTGCCCGGTGGTATCGATGATTTGCTCGTCAAAGTATCGTGTGCGGACCGGAAGGAACGGATTGTAGTCTGCAGCATCCAACATGGCCTTGCCGCTATCTCCTGCCAAGTCTCCGGCCCACGGATCGTTGAAGAGCCGGTCCGAACGGGAAGTCTCAAGAGCTCTTGCGGCAGCAATCCAACGGCCGGTACTAATGGTGGATGCCCGCGCCTGCGAGTCAGGATGTGAAGCCATTCCAAAACTCTACTCAGGATCTGGCCGGCGGAAACGAAATATCCTTAGCGTCGGATATTCCACTTCTTCACAAGCCACCCCATGAAGCCCCGCTCGATATCAGCGGAGTGGATACCGGGCGTTTTTCCATCGTTCCTGCGCGGCCTGCCTGGTGATCCCTACAGCCGCGCCGATTTCCGCCCAAGTGGCACCCCCGGCCTTTGCTTCCGCCACGGAATCCGTCAGCCGCTCCCCCGCACTTGCGTACTCCCGTGCAGCCGCCCTTACCTCGTCCACCAGCTTCAGTGGCATCACGTGGGCCCGCCACTCCCCCTCGATTGCTTCTTCGACGCTAGCGGAAGGATCAGAGAACCCGGAGCTGGGAATGTAGGCCCGGCGCCTGGGTAGATCCTCTTCGACCGCCGACCCGACTCGTATCCACATCATGCCGCGCCAGCCGCAGGTACACGCCCCGCGCCAGCCGATCACCTCAGCATCAGGAACGATTTCGTAGTCACGCATCCACTCGTCCCGCCTGTATCGGCCCGTCAGGCCCTGGACCAGCACACCCTCCCCCGACGAGCTGCCCGATATCCGACCGTCAGGTACCACTTGGGCAGCCCACCCCTCATGAACCCCATCACCAAGATCCCAACCCACAAGCCACACCCTCTCTTGTCAAGATTCCTTGACAGCAAGGGTCGCAGGAAACCTTGACAAGAGCAATGGGCGGTCGGCCCGTCCCTGATAGGCGAGAGAACGAAACAATGGAGAGGGGCGAAATGACCGCAATACCCGCAAAGAAGGTAATGCATGTAATGACGGCATTACTGTCACAGCTTCTAAAGCGTGCAATACTGTTTTTGACAGTAAAGAACCCAGCGACAGTAAAGACACGATTGACGGCAACGCGGGCAACGACAGCAAAGACAGTAGGGTGGAGTTTATGACTATGAATCAGCCATTCGATCGGACCGGCTTGGATAGAGTCTGCGCGTTCGTCAACGGCAAAGGCGGCGTGCTGAAAACTACTTTGACGGCCAACATTGGCGGCCTTTTGGCGGTTTCCGGGTGGCGCGTGCTCCTCGTCGATTTTGACCCGCAGGGAAACCTGGGCTTGGATCTCGGATACCGCCACACGGGGTCAGATGATGATGGCATGGGTATGGCACAAAGTCTCATGTTCGGCGCTCCGCTGACTCCGGTAAAGGCCGTTCGGCCGAACTTGGACGTCGTACCCGGGGGATCGAACCTCGACCAAGCAGCTGCCGGCCTCGTTTCGCTAGCAGGCAAAGACGGGCGCAAAGCCAAGCTAGCCCTCGCCGCTGCTTTATCGCCTTTGGCCGACCAATACGACATCATCTTCATCGACTGCCCACCCGGAAATGAACCCCTCCAGCTGGCCGCCCTCGGCGCAGCGGCACAAATTATCGTGCCGACCAAAACAGATCGGGGCGGACGGGAGGGTTTGCTAGGTGTGGCCAAGCGTCTTGACTCCGTCATCGACGTCAACCCTGGCATCGATCTCCTGGGTGTAATCATCGCCGCAACGTCGTCCTCTGCCAGGTCCGTACAGCGCACCGTCAGGGAAGCGATCACCGAGGCTTTCGGCAGCCAGGATGTGCTCTTTGAAAACATGGTTCGCCACGCAGAATCACCTGCACAGGCAGTCAGGGAGCGGGGAGTCCTCGTCCACGAACTGGAAGAACAGGTTAACTCCGGCCCCAAGTGGTATGAAGTCCTGCGGGGTACGGCCAAGGGCGGACCGAGCCAACCTCGGTCCGCAGGCAACGTGGCAGAAGACCTTCACCGCGTCGCGCAAGAATTGGTCGCCCGACTGGAAGCCGCAGAACAAAGGAACGCATCATGAGCCAAAACCGTGAACCCATCGGCCCGCCGCCACGCCGACCTGCGGCTGGTGTCCAGAACTTGGTCAAGGCCAACAGGGCACCCGCAACCGAGGCTCCTCAGGCAGCGGCCGCACCAAAGCCTGCCGGGACGTCGACCACGGAGCAAGTCACCTTCTACATGCCTGGAGATGCCAGGAAACGGGCCAAAGCCGCATTCAACGCAACCCGGGGCCAGGAGGAGGACGCTAGCTGGTCGGAGTTCGTCACTCGCGCCGTGATGAATGAGGTCTATCGCAGGGAACGCATATACAACGAAGGGGACGCATTCCCGGGGGGCACACGGAATCTGTCGCCTGGACGGACGCTCTCACCGTAGCATTACCCGCATTACTTGCATTGACAGTATTGAACCTAGCCTGCGGCTGGATCAGGAAGCATTTGAGTGTCTATATCAACGCTTTCGCGGAAGCTATTTTGGGGAAGAGCCGCAGACCAGTGTTCCTGGCCAACTTGTCATCGACCGCTCAGCCAGGATCTCGAGAACGCCGATGGCGCAGTAATTATCGGCGAGGAAGCACATATTGTCGCGAGAGGTAACGGGGTGGACCGCGCGGCGATTCCCCATTGACTCCGGCGCAACGTGACGACTACAGCAATCTGATTCTGCTCTGCCCCACAGACCACACTGTCATTGACAAAGTTCCGCAGGATTAGACGGGTGAGTCTTTGCTCAAAATGAAGGCAGACCACGAAGCCTGGGTGGAGATTCCTTGACATTCCCGACCTGAAGCACCTTAGGGCCAGCCGCGCCAACCCCTAGTTCCCGCGGCCATACCCCTCGGGCGACAGCTGGTCCGGCCCGCCGTGTCGACGGTCCGCGTGGCCGCCGGCGTGAGCGTCGTTGGAGTTCTCGATAGACCACCGTCCGCGTATGCTACGGCGACCCATACTTAGGAAGTAGGCTTACTATGGTGGGAAGATGCCGGACTTAAACGACTGGACGACTCCGCGGTTGCTCTCAACGGCAGCCCGTTTGGTCGAGCATGCTTGGAATGAGGAGCTTGCCGTCCTGGGCCTGACCCATTCGGGGGCCATAGCGCTGGAAGTCCTCGATGCGGAAGGGGCCATGACGCAGGCCCAGCTTTCAGCCAAAGTCCGGGTGCAGGCGCAGACCATGGGACAGACACTTTCGAGGCTGGAAGCGCACGGGCACATTACCCGGGAACGAAGTCGCCTGGACGGACGCTCGCAGCGGGTGGCTGTCTCCGAGATGGGCAAAACGGCCCTTATCCAGGCTCGACGGATCGATCGGAGTCTGACTCCCGGGGTTGAAATCGGCGTCGAGGAACTGCGCGACCAGCTGACAGCCGTTATCCGCTGGCTCGGATCTGCCCGCTGGGGCGAGACAGGATCGATAACGACGGACGAAACCCTGCCCGAGCAGAGCTAGTGCGCCTGCGTCATGAATAGCCGGAAAACCGCGTGCCGCCCTGCGAAGCGGTCCCCGCCACTGGACCTCACAGATTCTTCGGCCGGCACCGGCAACCCTTCATATGTCTGTCCTAGCCTTGATCGTGACTATTTCGACGTAGTGACACTGGCATAAACGGCGTATCCGGGTTGGGCTGACAAGCGGTGAACTGGGCCGGGGCTCACGCCCTGGCGCCCTCTGTTGTCAAAGGGGCGGCGCTCCGACGGTGTCGTACATCGCGTAGTCATCCGTGGTGAGTGTGCCGTTGCTGAACAGGCTCAATCCGAAGCTGATGGCTGTGGCCCCGGTTGGCAGGGCCGGGGTGGTGAAGCTGGCCTGGGTGTAGGAGGATGAGGCGCCAAGCCAGGGGCTGGAGGTCCAGTACACCCAGACGCCGGAGGCGTCGCGGTAGTACACAGCGAACTGGGTGACGGTACTGGCGGTGTACCAGGCGCGGAGGGAGTAGCTGTGCCCTTCGATAGCAGGAGGCGCGCAGCTGCCGCTGTCGAGTGTTTGGATGAGTTTGGCATCGCCGTCGATATATCCGGAGACTGTGAGGCTTTCGGCCGCAGTTCCGGTGTGGGCGGTGGCCGCAGTGCTGAACGCGGCGGTATTGGTGCCGTAACCGCCGGTCTGCCAACACTGCGGTTCGGTACCGGCGCCTGCCGTTTCCAGACCGGGGTTCTGGACCAGGTTTGTTCCGGGGGCTGGCGGTGGCGGAGGCGTCACGTTCGCGGCGTCGAACATCTCGTAATCGTCGGTGGTGAGGGTGCCGTTGCTGAACAGGTTCAGCCCGAAGCTGATGCCGTTCGCGCCGGCCGGAAGGGGCGGAGTGGTCCAGGTGGCCTTCTGGTAGGAAGTTGCCGGCGCGTACCAGGGGCTGGAGGTCCAGTACTTCCACGACCCGAGCCCGATCCGGTAGTACAGGGTGAACTGGGTGTTCGTGGTCGATTTGTACCAGGCACCCAGGTTGTAGGTGTGTCCTGCAGTGGCCGAAGGTGAGCAGCCGCCCAGGTCCAGTGCCGGGAGCAGTTTCGCGTCTCCGTCGACGTATCCGCTCATCACGAGTTGTTCGGCGTTCGTTCCGGTGTGGCCGGGACTGATGACTGAATACGCCGCCGTGTTGGTGCCGTAACCGCCTGCGTACCAGCACTGCGGCATGCCGTTGGTGAGGGTTTCAAGGCCCGGATTCGTCACGAGGTTCCCGCTGGCTGGCTGCGGGGGCACCGCGGGACCGGACACTGTGGATTTGACCGTGCCGCCGATGACCTGGTCGACTGTCTGGACGGTGGTGGTCGCGGGCCGGGCCTTCAGCCACGCGGCGAACTGGTCAAACAAGGCCGGCGTGATGGTCAGCGGGTCTGTGCTGGTGCTCGAGATATGGTGGAAGGTGAACTGGATCCATCCGCCGGCGGGTTCAGCCTGGGTGACGGTGTTCTGTAGGTCTGCCAGGGTCCAGGTGTTGTCGACTTCGTCCGCGGCCGCGGTGTTGTACGCATCCGCTGGTGGCATCGTCTCGGCCAGGGCGCAGCCGGCGCAGCCGAACCGGGTCTGAATGTCACCTAGTCCGCGGGCACTGTTGTATCCGCAGTTCTTCACGATGGCTTCGGTGGCTGCTGTCTCGGAAGCGAACGGGTAGGCGAAACTCGTCACCTTGAATCCCCAGTTGGTCAGGTTCACCCTGTCATTGCAGATCTGCCGGGTGGCCTCATCCACGGGCAGGGTGGCCAGGTCCGGGTGGGTCACGGTGTGGCCGCCGATCTCGTGGCCGGCCGCGGCGAGTCCCTGCAGGTCTGACAGCGACAGGTACCCGGGGTTGTCGATGTAGCCCGAGGGGGTGAAGAACGTTCCTTTGAGCCCGTAGTTGTTCATGATCTGGGCTGCATTGAGCTGGTCGGCGTTACCGTCATCGAAAGTCAGGGTCACCACGGTGGGGTTGGCAGCCTGTGCGGGCGGGGCTGCAAGGGCGGCGCTGATCCCGGCGCCGGACAGGGCCAGCAGGACCGTGGCCCCCGCGGTGACCCATCGGCCGGCTGCCGTGCGGACCGGCATCCGCCGGCGGGACGTCCGAACGGTTCGGGCGGAAAATCTCATGACACCTGGCTCGATTCTGGACGGCGGGGAACCCGCTCCTGACGGTTCGGTACCTGCCACGCGCCACCAAGCCCGGGGCATGGCAGCCACCGCGGCCGGTCCCGTGGTCGGGGTGAAGCCGCAACGCAACGAGAACCACCGTAAATTGCCGCACGGCCGGGCGAAACGAGTGAAGACCACTTGTCTTGCCAAGCAGGACCACTCATGTAGGGCCGAGGGCTCGATAACCCGGTCTTCCCAGCAAAGGGGCGCTCCCTCCATGCCGGGGCGGCGGATGCACACCTGCGCAGCACCCGTTACATTTATCGGGTCCCCGAGAATCCGAAACACCTGCTCTCATTTCCTCTCGGCTAGCCGCGGAGCACCAGGCACGGCCGCCCTGGTAGGACCGGTTTGAATCTGCCAAATCGAAGAAGTGGTGGTCGCGAGGACCAGGGACGGGCGTTTGGGGTTCGTGAGGGTCCGGAACGCTCCTGACGCTCGTCTCCTAATGCTCAAGTAGGCAGTCACGGACCGGCACCCCGTCATTTACCGCTGGCGGAACACAAGCACGCCAAAAACGACTGCCCTCACAGCCCGCAGGCGGCCACATCGGCATGCCGTCCAGGAAACCCTGACTATTGACGAGTGGAGCAAGGCTAAGACCCGGTCGGTGCGGGACCTGGATGACTGGCCAGGATAAATGTCTGTGCGCAGGACACGACGGATCAGTCCCGTAAAAAATCTTCCCCGTAAAAACAGGTACCGGTACTCGTGTGCACGGGGGGAAAAATGTCGTTCAATGGGTGCAAGCGGTGCCAGATGTGCGAGCCGGTTATTGCCCCCCAAGAACCGGCCGGGCTGCACGGGCGCTGCCGAGGCAGGTGGAGGACGCAACCACCGCCTATACCGGATCGAGGACCGGACGATGGGATCCCCAGCCGATCGTCCGGTCCTCGACGTCCGGCATCCACCGGCTCGCGAGTGAGATTGCCTCGCCCTCCCCGCCATCAAGGTGTTCTGCGGGGTCAACCCGAGCACCCCTGCGTCATCAAGCTTTCCACTGCCGTTCTCGACCAAATCGCCGACTTGGTGGCCACCCGGCACCCCGATCCCATCATGGTGACGGACGACGTCTACGGCACCTTCGCCGATGACCTCGTGTCACTGTGTGCGAGGCGCCCCCGCAACACAGATGAAGCGGGGCCCCGACGAGAGAAGGACAAAAACCCTGGATTTGCTCCGGGTTTGCGCAGGACTGGCCAAAGATTTCCATAGTACTTTGCCGCCTTGATGGAATCCGGCCCTGTGGCGGCCGCGGGCGGGCCAAGATGGTTCAGGCACCGTTTCTGCGGACTTCATGGGGGGGCTTTCTGTTGATAAGAGAGAAGGAACGCGGCGCGGTCGCGGTTCTCGTGGCGCTGCTCATGGTCGTGCTTCTTGGCTTCGCAGCGGTTGCCGTCGACGAGGGCATGCTTTATGCCCAAAAGGCACAAATGCAGAACGGCGCGGACGCCGCCGCATTGGCCATCGCCCAGGACTGCGCCAAACGCGGCACCGCACTGTGCGTCCCGGCAGCAGCGGGGACCGCCCTGCAGCTCGCCAAAGCCAACAGCAACAACGGCATGGCCGACGCACCGGCGCCGACATTTCCTTCGCCGGGAACTGTGGCCGTGACGACGGCCGCCAGGGACGCGAACGGCAGCGGGGTAACGCTCTTTTTTGCCAGGATTTTCGGGTTTCCCCGTGCCGATGTCCCGGCCTCCTCCACCGCGACGTGGGGTTCCCCGTCGGGACTGACCACCGCCCTGCCGGTGACCTTCTCCGAATGCCAGTTCGACCTCTCCGGAGCGGTGCAGCTGCTGCCCCTGCACGGCACTACGAGCTGTGTCAGTGACAGCCCGTCCGGGCAGATCATTCCCGGCGGCTTCGGCTGGCTGACACCGGACAACGCGACCGTCTGCGGAGCTACAGTGACCATCGCCAACCCCGCGGTTTCGTCGAAGAACGGCGACAGCATGCCGAACCAGCAGCTGTGCAAGCCGGCGTTCACGGCATTGGAAGGCCAGACGGTCCTTCTGCCGGTCTTTGACAGTATCGATGCCAGCGGAAATTTCCATATCAAGGGCTTCGCCGCGTTCCAGATCCTCGGATTCAACTTCCCGGGCCAGTCCTGGAACAACACCGGAACACCCGCCTGCAAAGGCTCCTGCAAGGGAATCATCGGGAAATTCGTCAAATTCGTCACGCTCGCCAACCTCCCCACCGGGGGGCCGGATCTTGGTGCGGAGATTGTGAAGCTCAGCCTGTAGGTTTTCGCGCCGGGGCGTTCCTGGTGTCGCTGCCGAGGTTGAAGATGATCTCAGCGGCCAGGGGGAGTCCGTGTAGCCGGAGATGCCAGCGAACGGTTTTGAGAGTGACCCGTTTCGTCGGCCTGCCTGAGCAAAGCGGCGGGGCCTCGGGGGCGTCGGGCGTCATGGGGTGAGGGGGTAGAAGGACGCTCCGTCGATGTTTTCGGGGGGGAAGTTGTTTTTGACCCATTGCAGAATGCGCGCCGATTCTCCCTTCCCTTCAGAGGTCAGGGGTGGAAGATTCTGGACCACGAGCGATCCGACTTTTCCGCTGTGGACCATGTTCTGGAATTGCTCAAGGGTCGGGAAGGGGTCGGTGCCGTCGAATCCTCCGACCGGCAGAATGGCTTTGGAGCTGTCCAGCTGGTAGTTGGCGGCGGATTCCGATCCGATAACGGCGGCCGGCCACGTCACGGAGCCAGGGGTGGCCCTTATCCTTTCAAGGACGCCTGGGGCCGGTATGTCGCCGAACATGACAGCAGTGAACGCGGGCGGCACCCCCGGGGCCAGCTGGGTTCGATCCGGACTATCTGTTCGTATGCCGAGGATGCTTGGACCGGCCACTACTCCCGCTCCAACGTGCGGACTCAGCACGGTGTTGACGGACCAGATCGTTGGACCCAGGAGAATTGAGACCCCGACCAGGAGAACGGCGGCCGCTCGAAGGCGATTGTTGACCGGTGGAAGCAATGCCACGGTTGCCGCGAGGGCGCCGACGACCACCAGAACCGGGGGGAGCCCGGGGAAATCCAACACGGACCTGGACGCTGAAACGTACGCCAGCACCAAGCTGAGGACAAGAACAAGACCCGATAGGAGGCGGATCAGTCCGGTGGTGAACCGGCGCACGAGGTAGACCGCAGCAAGCGCGGCCAGGCAACTCAGTGACGGTACTGTTGAGATCGCGTAGTAGGGGTGCACGATGCCTGACATCATGGCCAGCACCGTGGCTGAACAAACAAACCACGTGGCACAGAGCACCATTAAAGAGCGCTGGCCAGGGGTACCGCGGCGGCGGATCACCAACACCACGGCGATGCCTAGTCCCGCAATCGCGAGCGGCAGAAACCACCCAAACTGGCCTGAAAACTGGGGCTGAAGGAACCGGGTTAGCCCAGGGTCAAGCTTCGGGTCCACGACGGCGGCGCTTGCCCCCGACATCGTCCGGGTGGCATCCTCTCCGGTCAGGCGATCCAAGCCGTTGTATCCCAACGTCAGTTCCCAGATGCTATTGGACCGGGAACCGCCGATGAAAGGCCTGTTGGCGGGATTGACCGTCTGGGCAATCAGGAACCACCATCCGGAGGCTACAACGGCTGCGAGCAGTCCCGTGCCCAGGTGAAGTAGTCGGACATAGACAGGTTTCTTAGCGAAGAGAGCGTACGTCAAGGCGATCGCCGGCAGAACGAGGGCAACTTGGAGCTGCTTGGTGAGGAACCCGGCACCGACCAGGGCGCCCGCTCCGAGCAGCCAGCGGAGTTTACCTTTGTCGATTGCTTCGAGCGTGGCGTACGCTGCCCCGATCATCAAGAGAGTCAGCAAGGCATCGGGATTGTTGTAGCGGAACATCACGGTGACGACAGGGGTAACCGCGAAGAAGAGTCCGGCGAGCAGGCCGGTCGCAGGGTCGGTGCGCTTCGTCACCATGCGATAGAGCAGATAGACGCTGAGCACTCCCATCAGGGCTTGCGGGAGGAGGATGCTCCACGGGTTGAGTCCGAAAACACGCACGGAGAGGGACATGATCCACAGGGACATCGGCGGCTTGTCAACGGTTATTGCATTGCCCGGGTCTGAGGACCCGTAGAAGAACGCGGTCCAGTCTTCCGAGCCGGCCATGGCGGCAGCTGAGTAGTAGGAGTTGGCCCAGCCGTTGCGGTCGAGCCCCCACAGGTAAAGAACCGACGCTGAAGCAAGAAGGGCCAATAGAGCTGGCCGCTGCCAGGTCGGATCCAGGGGCTTACCACGAATCCACTTCCGAATGACCTGGGAACGGCCTTGGATGAGGGCGCTTTGGGGTGCTTGGCCGCGAAGCCGGCTGGTGTTGTTGCTCATGTCGCCTGCAGCGCGGAGGCCGTACGTCGGCGTTCATCTGACCGGCGGGTCCGGAAGACCCAGATCCGGAGCAGGACAAAGCGGATCAGCGTGGCGAGTACGTTCGCTGAGGTCAGGACGATCAGTTCGGCTCTGGGCGCCGCGTCCGCGTGAACGGCATGCAAGATCAGCAGGGAAGACGAGGTGATGCCCCAGGCGACTAGGAAGACTACGAGGCCTTGAATCTGTTGTGTGAACAACCGATCGGGTCCGTGGATCCTGAAGGTAAAGCGACGGTTGGCAGCCGTGTTGGCGACGGCCGTGAGTAACAGGGCCAGGAAATTCCCCTGCTGAGCGCCAAACGGGCCCTGGAACAGCAGATAGAGCAATGCAAAGGCAATCGTGGAGAACGCGCCGACGATTCCGAAACGCACCACCTGACCGAAGAAGCTAGGACGCGATGGAGTTGAGATGGGTCCGCGCCCCAGCTCCGCGTAAATCGCTTGCAGGGGAATCTTCCCCCTCATAATCGAGGCAGCGACGCGCAGGAGACCTTTGATGTCGTCGATGGCGGTCTGGCGGATGTCCACCCTGCTGTCCGGATCGTCGATCCAGTCGACTGGAATCTCGTGGATTCGAAGTCCTGCCCGCTCCGCCAAGATCAGCAGCTCAGTGTCGAAGAACCAGCAGTTGTCCTTTACATAAGGAAGCAGCCGATGCGCGACGTCCGCCCTGACGGCTTTGAAGCCGCACTGGGCATCGGAAAACCGTACCTGCATGGTCCCTTTGAGAAGCAAGTTATAGCTGCGGGAGATGAATTCCCGTTTGGGACCCCTGACTACCCGGGAGCTCCGGCCAAGCCGGGTGCCGATGCTGACGTCGGAGTGTCCGGAAAGCAGGGGAGCGATGAGCGGGGGGAGCGCTGCCAAGTCTGTGGAGAGGTCAACGTCTACATACGCGAGAACCTTCGCTTCAGACGCCGTCCAGGCATCGCGGAGCGCGAAGCCGCGGCCCTTGGTCTCCAGGCGCCGGTAGCTGACGTTTGGAATCTCATCTGCGAGCTTCCGTGAAATCGAAGCCGTTGCGTCGGTGCTGGCGTTATCGGCGATCGTGATTTTCCAGCTGTACATCAGTTCCCGCGACAGGTAGCCGGCGAGCCGGTGGATGCTTCTTTCGAGTATGGCGGACTCGTTGAAAACGGGGACGATTATTTCGAGCGCCAAGCCCCCAGAGCTGCGTGTCATGCGGCGATCCTAAATATCACGGTCAGGGATCCTGCAAGGATTCCATTAAGATTTGTCAAATATTCGAGCATTGCGCATGAGCGCCCCAGGGAAACAACGATCCCTTCCTCGGGAACGGAGCTGGTGTCGGGAGCCGACACGGAGGCGGTCGCGCCCTCGTGGTGCTGGTGGGGGGAACCGTACCGGCCCGGGGGTGCGGTCCGGAATGCCGAGACTGGTCTGAAAGGGTCCTCCTCGACTCTGGGTGTCGAGGAGGACCGGTCTTTCGGGGAACTGAGCTGTCGCATGGACGAACCTCAGCTCGGGATTTGGATCAGGTGGGAGTTGCCGCTGATGGCGTTGATCGCCGAGAGGAAGATCGGGCCGAGGGCCGTTCCGCTCCCTGCGCAGAAGAAGTAGTCTCCATCGGAGTTCTCGGCGGCGATGTCGGCTGCTGTGGTGCAGCTGTTCGCCGTGCTCGGATTTCCGTGGGAGTCCGGCGATGCCGCAGCGGCGAGGACATCGCGCACATACGCTCCCGTACCGCCGCATCGTTCTGTGGCCATGTTGTACCCGACGGTGATGATCAGGATTCCACGGGCCTTGGCGTCGGCCGCCACTGCCAGGAGATTGTTGCAGGCCGTGATGCCGTTGGAACTTCCGATGTCTCCGGGGGTCGCGATCGACGTTGACCCGCCGACGTTGGGTTCGTTGGGTTGGCCGTCGGTTTCCAGAATGATGGCGTTGCGTGGCGTTCCTGACCGGGCTGGCAGGCTTCCGAGGTTGTTGGGGTCGAAGCCCAGCAGGTATCTGGCGGCTGCCTTCATCGGCGATGCAAGGCTGGTGCCCGTTCCCGAGTGGGTCAGGCATTGCAGTCCTTTGACGAGATTGCTGCTGCTGTTGAGTGCCGGTGGTGTGGCCGAGGTCGTGTAGTCGTTGGAAAAAGGAACCGGGAGCCAGGGACCGCTTGTTTGCGAGCTGGCGGGGTTGGTGATGCAACCCGACGTCGGCGAACTTCGACCGATGGTGCCCAACGTCACGTATTGCTGGCTTGTCGTCATGGTCTGCAAAGTGCTCTGGATGCCTGATTTGAGTGAGGACAGATCGGTGTCGCTCATGCTGCCGGTGCGGTCGGCGACAATCGCAACATTCATGGGGTTGGGGCTCTGGGCGCCGCAGGATCCTTTGCAGGCGTTCGAGGAAAGCGAGCCGGTGTTCCCGGTGTTGATGCCGATTACGGGCGCGAACGCGAAGGGAACGGTCTTGTTGGCCGTGACGGTTATGGTGTTGCAGGTGTTTCCGCTTGCCGGCGTGCAGGGTATTGCGCAGATCGTGGTGTTGCATTTTGCGCCGGCGGTCGTTCCCGGGTTACAGACGGCCGGCACCTGGCCGCTGGCCACGGTTTTGGTGGCTCCTGTGGAGCCGACGACGCACCAGAAGGTGACGGTGGGGGTGGTTCCGAGATTGTTCGACTGGGCGTAGGTAAGAGCATCAGCCTGGGCCGTCGTGGGATTGTCCGGGAGGGAGGTCACCCCTGCCAGGGCTGCGGCGTCCAGGGCGTTGCTGATCTGCTGGCGCTCGTAGAGTAGGTGGCCGAAATCGATGGCCAACGCTATCGAGCCAAAGAGCACGGGAATCAGCAGGGCAAAGATGAGAAGTGACGCTCCGCGCTCCCGGTTCGCCGGCTCCGTGCATCGTTCGGCCTGTTTCGTCTTCGGAGGCGCACCGTTCCGGCGTTCCCCGGTGCCACGCTGAGCATCGCGTCGGGTCTTTCTTAGCGTGTGCATGTTCCTCCGTTCCAGCCCTGTGATCCTGAGGTCACAGCCGCTGTACCTTCCATTTTCATGACTGATTTGGCCTCGAAGTAGCCGTTGAGTGCCCATGAGTAGAATCCGGACAGGGACGATTGTGGGTAGCGCAGACAGACAACCATCACCCCTGGGGCGCCCCCGGAGGTGTCCACCACGAACTTCACCTGGAGTTTTGTGCTGTCCATCAGTCCTTTGGCCTGGTTGGCCGAGGCGATGACGTCGCCTTGCGTTACCCCCTGCCGGGCACTCTCGCGCGCCGCCCCCTGCAGGCTGATGCTTTGCCCCAGGGCCATGCCGAAGTCGATTGTTCCAAGGACCATGGAGAGGAGCAGCGGCAGGACGAGGGCAAATTCAACGGCTGCCGCCCCGCGTTGCCGAACATCCTGATTCGCTGCACGTCGTGTCCGGAATCTAGACATCAGTTGCTCCTTCAAAACGGTGTTGTGGATAGTTGAGGGCTTCCGCTGCAGTTCGTCTCGGGACCTAGAAGGCTCCGGATATGCTGCTCATCACTTTGATGATCGCGGGGCCGATGATCACGATGAAAAGCGCTGGAAGTATGCAGAACATCAGGGGGAAAAGGACCTTCACGGGTAGCTTCATCGCTTTTTCTTCTGCGCGTTGCCGCCGCTTGATCCGCATCTGTTTGGCTTGGGACCGGAGGACGTTTGCAATGGCTATGCCATAGATGTCGGCTTGCACGATGGCCGAGACGAAACTCCGAAGATCCGGTACACCAGTGCGCTCGGCCATCGAGATGTAGGCGTCTTTGCGTGTTCGTCCGACCTGCATGTCCTGCAGGGTCCGGGCCAGTTCCGCGGCAAGGGCTCCCTTGCCGTTGTGGCATGCCCGCGCCATCGCCGCTTCGAAGCCCAGGCCCGCCTCGACGGAGATGAGCATCTGATCCAGGGTGTTGGGCAGTTCAAGTTCAATGGCCTTTTGACGCTCGGCCCCGCGGCCGTGGATCAGGATGTCAGGGACGAAATATGCCAGGGCCGTGACGAAAATCGTAAGGAGCAAGGTCGCTCCGCTGGGTGTTTTCAGCAGGATCATGATCGTCAGGGCCGCTGCAATAAGTGCGAGGGCCGGTTTTGCCATCAGGAGCCGGTCAAGGGGAAGACTGGTAGGCCGGCCGGCTTTGGCCAGAAGCTTATCGAGCCAGGCGGCGTAACCTTTCGGGGTAACCCGCAGACCCAGGGGTACGGACTGCTTGATCTCGCTCGTTGGAACTATTCCCGCGCCAAGGTCGCCCAGGACGCTCCGGCCCCGGCTGAGGTTGGAACGGATTGCCGCGTATCCCCTCCGGTCCACGGATACTACGGACCACACAATGTACGTCGTGGGAACGATGATGAGTGCCACGATCACCCATGCCATTGCCGTCATGGTCTCCCCTAGAACTTGATCTTGATGACTCGGCTGAGCCAGAAACTGCCGGTGATGAGCAGCAGCGTCCCGACGATGAGCATGATCCAGCCCAACCCGGTTGTGTACAGCGTTCCGACGTAGTCGGGATTTGCCACACTCAACCAAAGGAACACTGAGATGGGCAGGCCGATGAGGATGTATGCCGATAGGCGGCCCTCGGCGCTCAGGGACTTCACCTGTCCCTTGATTTGGGACCTCTCCCGGATGGTCTCGCCCACGTGGTCCAGGACTTCGGCCAAATCCCCGCCGACTTCACGGTGGATTTCTACTGCCTGTCCTGTCCAGTCGAAGTCATCGCTGTCAAGACGGCGCGCGGCATCCTGCATGGAGTCCCGAAGATCGCGGCCCAGCCTGGTTTCGTTGACGATTCTTGTCAGCTCTTCGGAGGTTGGGGCCTCTGTTTCCTTGGAAACGGCATCTACCGATCGCAGAAGACTGTGACCGGCCCGCAGCCCACCGGCGAGCATTTGCAGCGTGTCGCCCAGCTGGGCGTCGAATTTCGCCCTACGCCGGCCGGTCAGGAACTTCAGGAAGATGATTGCGCCTATTGGCGTGGCCAAAAAGAACACGATCCCGAAGGCGATCCCATTGATGAAGAATCCGATGAAACCCGCGGTAGCGGCAGTGCATCCCACCAGCAGGATGAAGTCTGCCTGGCTCATCTTCACACCGGCCTGATCCAGGGAGGCGCGGCTGCCGAACGCGGCGCTGCGGCCGAGCCGGCGTTCGACGAACGATGTTGCCTCGTCGGTGGCCTTGGTCAGCAGGGACCGTTTGTCGCGGACTCCCGGCCGTCTGCGGGACAGGGCGATTTGCCCGCGACCGGATCCGAACGTAACGATCAGCAGGATGCTGAGCGCGACGAAGCACAGTCCTATGCCCAGTGCCAGAAAGACCGGGCTGGTGCTTGTCACCATGACGCACCCCTGGTGGGGGCCGGGGCGAAAACTGATGGAGAGAGGGCGATGCCGAGCTCGGCAAAATGATCCGCGAACCGGGGACGCACTCCTGTAGGGACGGGCTGTCCAAGGAAGCGGCCGCTGTCATCGACCCCGGCGGCGTAGTCGAAGACAAACGCGTCCTGGAGCGTGACGATGTCTCCTTCCATACCCTGAACCTCTGTCACATGCGTGACTCGCCTGGTCCCGTCCCGCAGCCGGGAAATGTGAACAATCAGGTTGATTGCGGAAGCGATTTGTTCGCGGATGGCGCGCAGCGGAAGATCCATGCCTGCCATGAGCACCAGGGTTTCCAAGCGGGCGATCGCGTCGCGCGGGGAGTTGGCGTGCACCGTGGAGATGGAACCGTCATGACCGGTATTCATCGCCTGGAGCATATCCAGGGATTCCCCGCCACGTACTTCACCGATGACGATCCGGTCCGGGCGCATACGAAGGGAATTCCGTACAAGGTCCCTGATGCTGATTTCGCCTTTCCCCTCGATATTGCGGGGCCGGCTTTCCAAGCGGACAACGTGGTCTTGCTGCAGTTGAAGCTCAACTGCATCTTCAATGGTGACGATCCTTTCATCCGCAGGAAGAAAGCTTGAGAGGACATTCAACAAAGTGGTCTTGCCGGTACCTGTACCGCCGGAAACGATGATGTTGAGCCGGGCCTGAACACAGGCGTGAAGCAACTCTGCCATTTCCGGGGACATCGTGCCGAACGAGATCAGCTTCTCCACACCGAGGGGCACGTGGCCGAATTTGCGGATGGTGAGCGCCGATCCGTTGACGGCAAGAGGGGGGATGATGGCATTGACACGGGAGCCGTCGGAAAGGCGCGCATCGACCAAGGGAGATGACTCGTCGATACGCCGCCCGACCTTGGTCACGATGCGTTCGATGATGCGTCGCAGGTGCTCTTCGTCGCTGAATTTCCCGCCGGTGAGATGCAGCTTACCGGCCCGCTCCACGTAGATTTTGTCCGGTCCGTTGACCATGATTTCCGTGACGGATTCCTCGTCCAGGAATTTCTGCAGCGGGCCCAGGCCCAGGACGTCGTCGATGATTTCCTGCACGAGTCGCTGGCGTTCAAGGAGAGTCAGCGGAATGTCATCCTGTTCGATAATGACGCGGAGCTCATCCTTGACGTATTGGTGCAGTTCGGCTTCGTCCAGGGAGGCGTCGGTGATTCTGCTTCCCATTCGCTCGTAGAGCGCGGTGCCGACGCGGTCCTTGACCGCGTTAAGTGCCTCGTTCGAATCCGACGCGTCTCTGGCACTGGATGGGCTAGGGGGCTGCGCCAGTCCGGCGGTCAGCGGGGTGCCCCAAGGACCCGCCCCGCTGGTGACGGGGGGAACCTCTGCGGCAGTTTCGAGTCCTTGGGCGGCCTGCAGGCGTTTGCTCAGGTTCATTGGACTACTGCCCTTCTGTGAAGTTTTTTGTGAGAGCGTTCTTCCCAGTCCGGTTTGAACCGATCGACCAGTTGCATCAGGCCTTTGCTCGCCGGATCGCGGGCTCCGTCTTGAAGGAGCGGCACTCCCTTGTTGGTCGAATAGGGTAGGGTCCGGGACCGGGGAAGGACGATGTCAACGGGGCAGCCGATGGTGGCTTCGACATCTTTGAGTGAGAGTCCGGTGCGACGGTCGGCAAAATTTAGGACGACGTGCCGGTTCTCGCTTAGCAGCCCGATTTCATTGAGGATGCTGAAACCGGTCCGGAGGCCCCTGATGCTGGGGATGTCCATACCGCATACCCAGACGGAATCCGTGGCGACTTCGAGGGTGGCCAGGACGTGTTCCCCCAGGCCGGGAGCGGTGTCGACCACCACAAACTGAAATTCGGTGGAGAGCTGTTGGATCAAATGGGCCACCTGGGGTCCGGAAATCTTGTCAGAGTCCACTGGATTCAGGGGCGCACAAAGGGCGTATATTCCGGCCGGATGGACCGAAAGGTAAGACTTCAGAACCATGCTGTCTTGAACTGCCGCACCTTGGACCGCATCGGCCAGCGTCCGTTCCGGTTCCAACATCAGTCCTGAAGCAACGTCGCCAAACTGCAGGTCGAGATCCAGGACCACAACTCCCATGGGAGCGATTTTTCCGAGCCCCACCGCGAGGTTCGTTGTGACGGTTGTCTTTCCTACCCCTCCCTTGGGGGACATGACCGAGATGATCCGGCCAGCGCCCGGGCGCGTATCAACGCTGGTGCTCAGCCCTCTGCGCCGGCTTGCCGCTGCCAAACTGGAGCGTTCCAGCATGGCCCGGATTTCGTCCGGGTGAGCAAGGGGGGCCAGGAGATCACGGACGCCGGCCCGCATTGCAGGCAACGCAACGTCCGCTTCCTTCTCGGTGACAACCACGATGCTGATTTCGGGATATTGGAGATCGAAGAGGCTCGCAAGCCGGATGGAGTCCTCCAGGGGAAGGCCAGGGCCCAGAAGGATGACTTCAACGGGTTCGCCTGTCAGCATTCGCAGAATATCGTCAGGGCCCGGAGGCAGGTAGTCGGCGGCGATGACGTGGATGGTGCCGTGGAGTCCCTTCGCAGCCTGCCGGGTACGGTGTTCGAAATCCTGGTTTGGTGTGATCAGCAGGAAGCGGCTCATCGGAATACATCTGCCATTTTGACGACTGTGGGCGCGCTTTCTTTTGTGGAGGCCGGCTCCTTGGTCAGCCAGATCGTCCCGAATTGCGCGGCCAGGGCTACTTTGGCTGAATCCACGTCGTTGCGGGCGAGGGTCACGAGTAACGACCCCGAAGGAACCTGGGTGTTGGCTTGCGCCTGGGGGTCCTGGGTAGTGGTCGAAGTTTTGGATTCCGCGCGTTGAACGCTGGTGACTAGCACTTTGTGGAAGACCTGTTGGGCTGTGCCTCCGGCGGTGTTGCTTGCCCCGTCCGAGAAAAGCATGATCACACCCACAGTGTCGCCGGGTTGTATCCGGCCTCCGATGACCCGCTGTGCGTCCAGTTGCACGGAGATTTCCTGCATTCCCGGCGGAACGGGAACTGAGCCCGGGGCTGCCAGGGCGGTCGGATCCACCAGACGGGCTCCGAGCAACGCCTCACCCGGAAGCAAGTCTGTTGCTGCGACTTTGCCTTGCAGACCGTCCAGGCTCTTCAGTGCCCCGTTGGGGACCGAGGACTGGGGCAGTGTGACCAGCTTCACGGATGCTTTGATCGTGTCAAAGGCTGCACCGGATGGGATCTGGTTTTGCACCACCAACACGTCGACGGGTTGAAGATCTTGTTGGGCCCGGGCTTCGGACCCTTGAACATATGAGACCAGCAGCAATGTGCCGACAATGGCCAGCACAAGAGCAACAATGCCTCCCAGTAGGCGAGTTTTCACTTGTTCCCCTTATATGTGTCCCGTATGGGACGTTGAGTAGTGGTTGCCCCTGTGGTGTCCCGTGATCATTGGTGAGCAGGCTTTGGGGCTCGGCCGGCGGGGCCGGTCGTCAGCGGTCAAACGTTGCCGGGAGCTTCCCGGGCCCGTGGACCCCTTGGTGGATGTTGGCGGGGGTTGCGACCTGAAAGCCCTGTTATGGCATTGACTCGATAATGGAAATGCCCAGGAGCGTTGTCTGCGTTGGCGGACCTGTGGCTCCGATCCTCAGCACCGCTCCCGGGCATTTCTTCGACCCTCGGTAGGGCCGGTTTGGTAGTTGTAAACGCTGTTTTCATCCGACCATCACGAGTGGTCACCATCCGGACAATAACCGGTGTGGCTACGAGGGCCACCAAACCGCCATTTCCAAACTGCAGTGGCATTCCTCTATGGATTTTGCCGTGTTTTACATCTGCTGATGGAATTGTGGTTGCGACTATTGCCTTGATATTTCAATACTGCCGCTGGCGGTCAGAGGCTGTTTGAAACGGTGGTGAACGCCGTGTGGATCTGGGTGCCGAGGGTGACGACGGTGCCCACGATCACAGCGGCAATCAGGGCGACAAGGAGGCCGTATTCAACGGCTGTTGCACCCTTTTCGGAATTGAGCTTGTCTTTGATGCCGGCGATGAATGCGAGGGTGTGGATCATGAGAGATGACATTGGAAAAACCTTCCCAGATAGGTGAATTTAGGTTACGGAATCCTGCCGCTCGCATATCCCGTTTAGCGGATCGGATTTCGATAGGACAAGAATTGCCCACGCGATAGTTAACTGGCAACGCGAAACGGTACTCGTCTTTTTCGTCAAGGAGGGGGACGACTACTCGAAAGGCCAGCGGGCAGTACTTGCTTCCTTTGATTAGCCACTACCTAGGGGGAGGCGTTCGATGGTCGATGGGGAACAAGAGGAACCCCGGGGAACGCCCGGGCCTCGCGCATCGGGCAGGAACGGGCTCAGGGCCGGCGGGGGCCGGAAATTGCGCAGCCATGCGGCTTACGGTGGCTCAATTCCGGGAATTTCGGGGCGCAACATCAGCACCGTGATCATCTGCTCACCAAAAAACCCATCAGACCCTCGCAGAACAGCTTGCACAGTCCGTGGCAGCCCAAGTAACCCAAGTACATCCTGAGTGGTGCGGCGGGCCTCAGATCGCCTTGTTGCGAGGGCGCCCGGGAAAATTCTTTAAGAATCAGGTGCCCTGGACGTGATTTATGCTGCCGGGATCAGTGTGCAGGTGCGCGGTCCTGTCCTGAACGCGGTACCGCAGGGGGGCAGGGGTGGGCGAAAGAGGGATTTGACTGCTGTGCCGGGACGCTCCAGAGTTCGACTCCCCTCTCTCGCGGAGTGCAGAACAGCGTGCCGGACGTCCGGGAATCCGAGAGCTGCGCAAGCGCGGCAACCTTTCATGGGCTCCCAGGCCGACCGCTCATCGTCCTGCCGAATCCACAATTGCGGGCCTCTCATTTCCCGTCTTGTAACACCGGACCTTTGAACGGGCTGACACCCGCTCATGCCGCCGCATAAAGCCCTGGTTCACCAGTCGATCGATTTTTCAGGCTGTTGCCAAAGTCTTCCGTCCCCGGCGTTTTCAGGCTCCCTTGCCAAGCCCGACCGTGGGATATTAGCTCTTGAAGCACCGTGATGCCAGAAAGGGAGTCGGGATGGACGCTGGAGCGCCGCCATGGGAGGCGCCGTTGACCTTGCGGCAGGCTGCCCAGCGGGCAGGACAGGACGTACGGGTATTCAAGGCCTTGGCCGACGATCTCAACGGCGGGGAGGGGGATCTTCGCCTCCCGGGAAACCGTGGTGCAGCCCGCTATGACCCGGAACGGCTCCGCCGATGGCTCAAGGACCGGGAAGCCCCCCAGGAATCCCCGGACGCTGATGCGGTGCAGATCACGGCTTCCTGGGACGGTGCGCAGTGGACGGTCCGGGACGGGGAGAGCGGTGCGAGTGTCACGCGCCCGCGTTTGATGGGCGCCCAACGCTACCTGGCGGCCCGGCTCGCCCAGGCTCTCGGCCGGGACCGCATACAGTTCGACGTCGTTTACGAAGCCGATCGCCCTGACGTGCTCTCGTGGGCAGAGGCTGAGTCTCTGAAGGTCCGCGCCGACGCGCTGTTGAATGAAGCCGGGAGACTGCGTCTGGAAGCGATCCAGGGGCTCATGAACGAAGGCATGACCCCTCCGGAAATCGCCGAGGTGTTCGGTGTTTCTTACCAGCGCATCCAGCAGATCCTGGCCAACGCGAGACGGAAATGAACGTTTCGGGCTCTCGGCACGGGCGGCAGGGAAGGACCTAGGTGTTCCTTTCCCCGAGTTCCGGTGGGCGGTGGCGGAGGGTTTTGGTGATGGAGAGTTTGCTGGAGTACTGGATGGATCCGTACCGGAAGAGGTGGACGGCCAGGCGAAGGACGAGGATGCCGAGGATGAACAGTTCGGCGATGACGATGATCGCTTCCGCGGTGGAGAGTGTTCCGAAGCCGTTGCGGAGCATGGCTGTCACCGGGGCCGAGAGCGGGAAGTAGGTGAAGGCCTGGACGGCGGCGGAGTGCGGGTCGGACAGGATCAGGCTGATCGCGTAGAACGGGACGAAGATCAGGGCCATGAGCGGGCCGAAAACGACCCCGGCTTCCTTGGCGGTGGGCATGACCGCGCCGATTGCGACGAGGACGGCCGTGAACAGGGTGAAGCCGCCCAGCAGAAGCAGGGCTCCGGTAATCAGCGGCCCGGGTTCGAAAACCAGGGAGCTCAGGTCAACGTCAGGCAGGGCGAGCCGGTCCCGGAAGAACGCGTAGCCGATAACAATGGGGGTAAGGAACACCGCGATCTGGACGAGCCCTACGAGGAACAGCGAGATGATCTTCCCGACGATCAGGGTCGTCGGGTTCAGGGTCGTGAGGATCATCTCGGTGACCCGGTTTTCCTTCTCCTCCAGGGTGCTGTTGAGCATCTGGCTGGAGAGCAGGATGAGGCTGACGTAGAAGACGAGCAGAAACATTAAGGGCGGGATGACCGTGCCGAGACCGCCGGAGACCTGGCCGTTGCGGAACGTTTCGGTGTTGACGGTGACGTTCCCGCCGACGGCGGCGCTCAGTTCCGGTGACCCGATTTTGTATGCCGCGGCGAGGGTGAGGAGCTGCTTGGCGACGGCTTCGTAGGTGTTGTTGGCGAAGATGCCCTTGTCGGCGCCGTAGACCTTCACGGGTTCCTTGGCGGGGTTCGCCGGGTAGGCGAAGTAGGCGTCGATCCGGCCGGCTTTGACCTCGTCCAGGGCAGTGCCCGGGTCGGTGGCTTTCCTGCCGCCCATCGCTGTGGCGGCCGCTTCGGGGATGATCCCTGATGCGTCGGTGTAGGTGAAGGTCAGGGCAGTGTTTTTCTGCGCTTCGGCGGTGGCGCGGGTGGAGGAGTTGCTGGCGAAGACCAGGCCGAAGATGATGGCCATGACAACGGGGATCGCGAGGGTGGCGATCCAGAACCGCCGTTTCTTGATCGTGCGGATGAACTCGAAGCTGACGACGGTCCCGAGGTTGTGCCGGCCCAGCAGAGACGTCTTGGGTGATGTTGTGGTCATTCAGGCTCCCGCCGTCTCTTTGGCGCCATAGACGCGGATGAAGATTTCCTCCAGGGAGACCCGCGCGGTGGTGAAGCTGCGGACGCCCACGCCGGCGTTGATCAGCTCCCGCAGCACCGCAGTCTCATCCGCGCCGTGCCGCGGGGCCAGGTCCGCGCTGCCCTCACCGCCGGCCGTGATCTCGTACAGCTCCGAGGCCGGGAGGACACCGGTGAAGGTAATCCGGTAGATGGTGCCGCCGAATTGTTCCTGAACCTCGGAAACAGTGCCGTAGGCGCGGGAGGTTCCGTCCTTGAGCAGGATCACCCGGTCGCAGAGCCGTTCCACTTCCTCCATCTGGTGGGTGACCATGATGACGGTGGAACCGGCGAGTTTCTGCTCCTCGATGATGTCCATCAGCAGCCGCCGGTTCACCGGATCAAAACCCTTGGTGGGCTCGTCCAAAATCAGCAGTTCGGGCTCGTTCATGATGGTCACGCCCAGCTGGATCTTCTGCTGCTCCCCGCCGGAGAGCCTGTCCAGCCTGGTCCCGGCCTTGTCCGCCAGCCCCACCCGCTCCAGATACTCCAGCGACCATGCACGGGCCCGGGCTTTGCCGAGTCCTTTGAGCCGGCCGAAATAGACCATGACATCCAGGACCTGTTCCTTCTTGTACAGGCCGCGCTCTTCCGGAAGGTACCCGAGCCGGATCCCATCGCGGGGCTCGAACGACTTCCCGCCGATATGCAGCGTCCCGGCCGTGGGCTGGTAGATGCCCAGGAGAGCACGCAGTGTGGTCGTTTTGCCCGAGCCATTGCTCCCCAGGAACCCGAAGGTCTCCCCGGCCCTCACATCGAAGGACAGGTCCTTGATGACCTTCGTGTCCCCGAAGTCCATCCTGAAATCTTTGATATGCACCAACGGCTCAACAGCCGCGCCCCCCGCAGTCATGCCACCACTCTAACCACCCGGGAAGCCTGGAACTCTAAGGACTGCCCGACCGCGTTTTGTCGCTGGTTGATTAGGACGTATCCGGTCGAGCGTGCACCTTGGCCGGATATCACTGAAGACTCGAGCGGAGAATGGTCCCGGCCTGCGCGAAGACGGTTAGCAGCACGAAAGCGGTGACGCCGGAGGTGGCTCAAGGAGGAGATACCGTCGATGCTCACGCATCACAACGACTTTGGACGCTTCAATCCGCGCTAAGGAACCGGGAGGTCCTCGATGCTTAAAACAATTCCGGGACATGGGTGGTTCGGTTGCCGTTCAAGCTGCGGTTCCGGAGCCATGACTCCCATACATAGTGCGCGGGCGCTTTGTTAAAGGGTGGAGGATCTGCGGGAATCCGGGTGGAGTTCGATATTCCGACCGTAGACATTCCCCGATTCAAGCAACGTACCAGGGGATTCCCAGGCATGAACTTGACCCGCATTACTTGCTGCCGCACACTGACCGCTCGAGTTCTTCCAGCCAAAAATGCGGCGTCTTAAGTTTTGCTCAAGATTGGCTTAAGTCTTGAGGAAGAATCCAAAACAAACCTTAGTTGAATCTTTAAGCTTTCTTGATGTGGGCCCGGCAAAGTGGATCTTGTTCCGCTATACGGTCTCAAACGAAACGGAAACGCCCCGATGGACAGCTCACTCAGCTCTGGCATCGGTTCCCGCCTGGGGGCGAGGACCCGCCAACGCTCTTCTGCACGCCGCATGCTCCGCCTGATCATGACGACCGTCTCGACGCTCGCGACGCTGGCCTTCCTTGCCGTCGGTATCGTTGCCCCGCTGCTGCACATCGGGTTCTCTCCCGTCCTGACCGGCAGCATGCGCCCCGCCTATGCACCCGGTGATCTGCTCATCACGGCACCTGCCGACGTGAGCAGTCTTCGCCCGGGCCAGATCGCCGTTTTCACACCCCCGGGTGAAAGCACCCCGTTCGCCCACCGCATCACCGCGATCTCCGGCACGCCGTCGAAGCCGGTCCTCACCACCAAGGGTGACGCCAACCCGGCCCCGGACAATTGGAAGGCCGTTCTGGACCAGTCCCAGGTACCGGTCGTCGTCGCCGTCGTTCCCTCCGTGGGAAGCGTCCTGCTGTGGATCGAGAACCCCCTGCAGAGGGCCCTCCTGACGGCCTTGTTCGGCCTGACCGTCACCGGGTCAGCTGTCTGGTGGATCCTCCGAAGCACCCCGGCCTCATCGACACGCCGCAAATCCGGCACCTCCGGCCGACGCAGCGCCATCCCGGCGCACTAGAACCACTAAACCCATCCCGCACCACCCTCCTCCAAAGGATCCGTCATGTCTGCAGCCACAGCCCGCCGTGCCGCCCGCTCCACCCGCCGCCCCACCCCTGCCGTGTTCGCCGCCTGCGCCGTAGCTGCAGCCGGCCTGGCAATCACCGGAGGCGGCGTGTTCGCCGCCCTGAACGCCACCGCCTCGAACGCCACCGCCCAGAATGCCACCTCCGGCACCCTGAGCCTGACCATGGCAAACAATGGAGTCGGGTTCGGCCAGTCGGTCTCCAACCTGGCCCCCGGCGACATCGTGAACCGCTACGTCAACCTCACCCAGGGCGCCACCATGGACGGCAAGGCCCTGACACTGGCGGTTGCCGAAGCCACCCCGAGCAAGCTCACCACCGACGCCACCAAGGGACTGCACGTCACCGTCACCCAGTGCTCGGGCACCTGGACCACCACCGGGGCCGGAGCCTGCACAGGTACCGGAGCGACCACCACCGTCCTGGCGACAAACGTGCCGCTAAACACCCTCCTGACCACGCCCTCGACACTGGTTTCCGGTGCCGTCACCGCCGGGTCCACCCTTAACCTCCAGGTCTCCCTCACCCTGCCTGACCAGCTCGAAACCACCACCAACGGAACGCCCCCCGCCAGCACAATCCAGGGCCTGTCCTCGTCACTGACCTGGACCTTCGGCGAAAACCAGCGGACGTCCACGACCACCGGAAGCTAACAACAGGTGAACGTGCACCACTACCCCGGCAGGACCGCAGCCGCCATCGCGGCCGCGGTCCTGCTGGCGTGCACGTCCACACCTGCCCAGGCCGCCACCACAGCCACCGCATCCACCGCGGCCCAGCAGACCGTTGGCAGCGGCAGCTGGGGAGCCGTCGCAACCGTGAACACCACCGCCCCGTACGGCCCGCTGACCCTTACGTTCAACAACAACGGCAACCCAGCACACCCCTCGTTCACGTCCCGGTACTTCACCATCGCCAACACCGGCACCCTAACCATCACCGCGGCAAACTACACGGGAACGGCTTCGGCCCCGTCCACCGTGCAGTTCATTGTCGAATCCTGCAGTACCGCCTGGAATGAACCCACAGACACCTGCCCCGGGACACCGACGCAGATCCTGGCACCTGCTCCGGGATCCTCCTCTTCCACTGTGACCACCACGACGGTCCCGGCGAGCCCCGGCGCCCAGATCCGGCTCCGGGCACGGGTCTCAACCAGCGGCAACGTCCCTAAGTCATCCACATCGACGCTTACGATCGGCATTACTGTGGACAGCACCCAGGTCCGGGACGCGACGACCACCGGCGGATAACTCCGCGATATCTGAACTCCGCAGCCTCATCAAAGGGCACGAACTCCAAACAGGAGGAGAACATGGCAGTCCCGACCTCCGGGATCATCTTCCACCCCGGCGCCCTGCTCGACATCGCAGATCATATGGACGGCCCCACCGTTCCCCGGCAGTATGCGCTGACCTTTCTGGAAATGCTCCAGACGCGCATCAACCGCATCCTCGCCACCATCGGCAACAATGACGCCATGGACGCCATGGACGCCGTGCTCAGCCTCAAAGTCAGTTCCCACATGGTCGGAGCCCTCTCGATGGAGAGCATCTGTGCCGGACTTGAACGAAACATCCTTAACAACGACATGGCGGCCGCAGCCCACAATGCCCGTGTCCTCCCGGATACCATCGATATCCTCGCAACAGCCATCACGGAGTTCCTCTCCCACGCACTCAACGAACCGCCGTCAGCCCGGTGGTCGCCCACGGCGACGCGTCCCGCAGCGCAAGCACCCTGCCGGTCCGTTCACCCGCACCCGTAACAGACACCCAGGCATTTTAGGATCGAAGCAAGGGAAGGAATCGCCGCCCGTGCCCACGACAAGCGACCCCGGCCGGTTCAACCCTGCACTACGAAACCGGGCAACCATTCTGGACAAGAGCCGTGTCGACGATCTTGCCGACGAGTTCGGCTCCCAAGAGGACGTTATGGACTTCATCGTCTGCTTGCTGGACTCTCTCCACGCCCAGTCCAGGGACTTCGGCCAGGCCCTGGACCGCGAGGATCTCGTCCTGGCCCGGGAAGCCGCTGTCACCCTGGCAGCCGAGGCAGCCAAGACCGGCGCCCGACAGCTCGAACACGACGTGCGACTGATCGAAGCCGCTCTCCGCGCCGGACGCATCGAGCGGGCACGAAAGCTCAGGCACCGCATCGACCATGACCTAGTAGCCGTGAACGAAGCCCTCCCCGCCATCCTTCCCGGCCCCGGAATTCAGCCGGACCAATAAACGACCGCACCCTCAGCACGGAAAGGGCCGATCGGGACTGTAAGAAAAACGGTGTATCGGGCGGTGATTCTGTCAACTATTTCTGGCCCCGGCTGGACGGCTATAAACGGCCCCACTATGTGGCTGACCGGAGTCGAAGTTTTTTCGCCGTCCTGTTGGGTCGCTGCCCGCAACGTGGATCCGTCGGGGTGTGGAGCTGGTCCGCCCTAGCGAAGAGTTGGTTCCAGGGGGACGGTCCCGTTGATGGTCGCGATGTAGATGGCCATGAAAACGTATCCGAGAACGTAGATCAGCGTATAGGGCCACCTCGTTTTGCCTTGGGCATCGGGAGGAAGAGCCCTGCGTCCGTCGTTGCTGGCGAGCCTGGTCCGCAGGTCCATGACTTTGATGCGATATAGGAATAGCGACGATAAAAGGAGCGCTGCCGCGATGAAGGCCAGCGCGGGTATTCCGATGAAATTGGTCGTCAGGGGAAGAACGATCGCCAGGAGACAGAGGCCTGCGTTGCAGAAGAGGTTGAACACGCCGAGGTTTCTGTCCATCCGCGACCCCCTCTTCACGGGAAACCTGTACCGTCCCCAATAAGACCCAGCCAAGCCGACAAACGCAACAAAAACATATATCAGGATTCTATTCACGGGCGGTAATTTCTCGAGAGGTTACAGGCGTCGTGGAACGGACGCACCATTGTGTTTGGTTGAACGGCGGCCAGTGCGCCATGAGTGCGCATTGTGGAAGAGAATATCGTGAAGCCGACACTCGTCACGTGAGGCGTTGCTTGGTGTGGGCGAGACGGTAGGAGTCGGTGCCGGTTTCGATGATGGCGCCGTTGAAGGTGAGCCGGTCAACAATGGCGGCACAGAGCCTGGGGTCGGTGAAGGTTTTGGTCCAGCCGGAGAAGGATTCGTTGGAGGCGATGGCGATGGAGTTCTTCTCCTCACGCTCGGTGAGGACCTGGAAGAGGAGTTCCGCTCCACGCCTGTCCAGTTCCATATAGCCCACCTCTCGTCGATGCACAGCAGATCGACCCGCCCGTATCTGGCGATGGTCTTGGCCAGGACCTTCTCATCGGCGGCTTCGACTAGTTCGTTCACGAGCCGGGTGGCGAGGGTGCATTTGACACGGTAGCCCTGTTCCGCGGCCGCGGTTCCTAGCCCGATGAGTAGGTGGGATTTGCCCGTGCCGGAGTCTCCCATCAGACACAGGGGTGCGCTTTTGCGGATCCAGTCCCCGGTGGCCAGGGTGTGGATGGTGGCGGGGTTGATGTTCGGGTTCGCGTCGAAATCGAAATCCCCGAGCCACTTGTTTCTTGGAAAGTTGGCGGCTTTTTGTTTCTTGGAAAGTTGGCGGCTTTGACCCGGCGGATCGAAGAGCGCCGGTCCCGGTCATCGCACTCCGCCAGCAGCAGCTCGGCGAGGAAGCCCTGGTAGCTCAGTTGTTCTTTCCCGGCGACGGTCAGGGCTTCGTCGAGAACCGCCCTGACCGTGGGCAGGCGCAGCCGGCGGCATGCCTGGTCCACGGCCGCGACGGCGGCCTGCTCGGTCAGGCCGCGCCGCCGGCGCAGGGTCGGGGTAATGGTCGTGGCCGGTGCGGTGGGGCTCATGAGATGTTCTCCTTCGGCTCGGTTCCTGCGGGGTGTTCGGTGCGTTTGGCCAGCAACTCGTCATAGGCCCTGACGGACGGCAAGGGCCGGGTATCCCAGGGCAGCCCGGCGATGACCGCTGCCGGATCCATCAGCCGGCGCTGGGTCAGGCTGACAACTCGTTGCACTTTCGTCTCGGCATGAGCACCGTGATGACGGTCCGAACCGGACCCACCCACCGCCGAATCGCTGGCGTGTCTGCGTGCCTCGACAGCGACGACATCGGCGCTGACCGCGCCCACGCCCAGTGCCGCGGTGATCCCTGCCTCGATGTCTGCTGCGTCCATGGACCGGTGGAGCAGCAGGACATCGATCAGTTCACGGGTCCCCTCGGCGTCGCCGTTGACCCTGCGCGAGGCAGACCAGAAGGCTTTATGGGCGCTGGTGAACGCCCCGGACTCCCGCGCCCTGGCCAAGGCCGTGGAACCAGGCAAAGCGCCGGGCTTGGTCTTGAGGACCTCCAGGTAATGGTCCAGCTGGACCGACTGCGCGCCCTTGGCAACGATCCGCTGATGCCTGGCCACCACCGCACGGCCGTCGAACACCACAAGCTCCGACGCCCGCAAGGACACACGGACACGTCTGCCGATGAACCGTGCCGGCACGGAGTACTTCACCATCCGCACCGTAATCATCGAGGACCGGTCCACTCTCGGGTTCAGCACCAGACCGGGATCGAACTCTTCCACCGGCAACGGTGCCAGGAACGGGCGCTCGGCGGCGAAGTCCTGACCGATGGTGCGGATCCGGTCATTGATCCGCCGCCGATCGTCTTGAACCTCCCACTCCCGGATCCGGTCGTTGAGCTCCTCGAGGGACTTCGCGACAGGCATCGGGGAAAGCCTGTTGCGGCGGAACCAGCCCACCTCACCTTCGACCCTGCCTTTCTCGTGAGCCCCGGCAATACCGGGCTGGCAATAAAAGGCATCAAACGGTTAGAACGAGCGGAACAACACCCACCGGTCGTTCTCCAGGCGGTTCCGGCCCTGCCCGAACACCACGGACCTGACGGCACTGGTGAGGTTGTCATAGCGGATGTGTTTGACCGGCACGCCACCGATCTCGTTGAACGCCTCGACGTGGCCTTCCAGAAATGCTTCCTGGGCCTGGGTGGGGTAAATCCGGTGGATGGCCTTGCCGGAATGGGACAACCGGAAGATGAACATGTGGCACTTCGTCTTCACACCGTCCAACACGATCCAGACTTCTCCGAAGTCCACTTCCGCCTCCGCGCCCGGGGCGTGCTCTTGCGGGACGAACACCTCAACGCGGCGGCCGGCCTCCACATCGATCTGGGCCCGGCGGACCCGCACGTAGTCCCGCACCGTCGAATACGACAGCTCCTCCGCACCGTGCTCCTCGATGAGCCGGGCCAGGATCCTTCGGGCAGTATGGCGTTGCTTCCGCGGCGCCGTCGTGTCCTCAACCAACATGGCATCAATCGCCTGTTTGAACGGCTCTAACCGCCAGGACACCCCTAGTCTCGGTTTACGTTCCGGCGGTGCAGCTGATTCCAGAGCCTGTCTTACCGTCCTCCGGTGAACCCCGTGTCGGGCCGCCAGCGCACGAACCGACAAGTCCTCGACCCGGGCATCTCTGCGGATCCGTGCGAACAACTCCACTCTCGACTCCATCCAGACCAGCCTTCCGCCGTATCCATCCAGTGATGAATCCAACGTTGAAGGCGGGGCCACATATAACCGTCACAAGTGCCCGGCGAGTCACGAAGTGGGGCCAGAAATGACCGTCCTACCGGGGCCATTCAAACCTGTCACAGCCAGGCGGTTTCTTTTTACGACCGGACAGTTATCCGCCCCGGCACGGGAAGAGCACCTCGACGGCGCAGGTTCTTCAGGTCCTCGATTAGAGTTCAGTGGGTGAATTCGCTGATCCCGTCCGGTGCGCATGTCTTCGTCGATGAATCGAAGTCGAAGGCCTACTACGTGGCCGCCTCAGTGGTTGCGCCCGGTGATGTCGCAAGTGCTAGGCGTGCGATCGCCCTCCTGCGTCGGGCAGGGCAACGTCGGGTGCATTTCAAAAGCGAAAGCGACAGTTCCAGGAACGCGTTCCTTAACGGAGCCATCCAATCCGGTCTCCTTACCAGGCTGTATGTTGCCAGGAACCTGCCTGACAAGGTGGCCAGGCCTCTGTGCTTGGAGCGTCTGCTCGATGATCTGGTGGCAGCCGGGGCAACAAAGCTCGTGCTCGAAAGCGACGAATCTCTGGAGCAGGCAGACCGGCGGATCATCGCGCAGCACCTGAAATCCCACGATGGTGAGGGTTTGCAATACATTCACTGCAAGCCCCATGAGGAGCCTCTCCTGTGGGTCAGTGACGCCGTAGCGTGGTGCCATCAGAAAGGCGGAGATTGGATCCGCAAGGCTGCTCCGCTGGTTCAGGAAATCGTCGACTGCTCCCGTTAGAGCCGACCGCTCTCGTTAAACAACGCAGGCCCGGCTCGTCATACCATCCGGAAGACTGCCAGGCCCACTTCTCAGGGCTACTGCCCCTTGCAACATCGATGTTACCCCACGCGGGAAAGCCTGGGAAAGGCGTATGCGTTCTGTTCGGCTCCCCGAAGGTGCCAGCCTTTTGTCAGACCCCGCCGGGCCCGCTCGTGCGGCCCGAGGTCCCAGGGTTTCCGGTGGACCCGGGGGAGAGGGACGCTGTCCACAACCGGGGACAATTCTGCACAGGTTATCCACCGCTACGACTGCCGAGGGGAGCTTGCCCTATGGCTCCCGGAAATCCAGCCGTGGATAACCCGAATTGCCCCCAATCGTGGACAGGACCGGAGCGACCAGTGCGCAGCACAACGGGGGAGCGGCGGCGCCAGCCGCGTTCCAGGCGGCCATAAGCAGCTACCGCAAGCGCAAACCTCCCGATTCCGGCAGACACAGCGGGTCCATGCCAGGTACGGATCAACTGAAAGCCGGTCCGGGACCGGCATGCCCGGGACCCGCGGTGCGGTGCGGTCCGGGTTCTGGTCCTTGGACTGGTTCGGCCGGGAGCCGATGTGGGTCAGGACACGCGCCGGAAGTGACCGGGCTTGACCTGGATCAGGAGGGGTAACACCAATTGGACGGGGGCGCTCCCAACGGGCTCGTCGAGCAGCTCGTTGATCGAGCTCTGCCCTTCCAGTTCCCCGGACGCGTCCCTTTCCATGCTTGAACCCTAGCTGCGGCCGAACAGCGTTGGATCCAAGGACACACGACCCGGGGAAACGGCGTGGGGAAGTAGCAGAGGATGCGGTCTCGGAACGTGAATTAGGCGGTGAGTGCCCGGGACCGTCGATAAAACGTTGCCCGGGACATTCCGAGATCGCGGGCAACCTGGGCGGCTGGCTCGCCGCTTTCGACTAGGTGAAGAGTGCTTCGGATCTGGCTGTCCGTGATCCGGCGGGGACGGCCGCCACGTCTTCGCTGCCTTGGCCGAATTCATCCGGGAACTGATCGTCGCCGGAACCCATGAAGGCCTTGCCGCAGCGAGGGCGCGCGGACGCGTCGGTGGACGCCCCCAGCGTCGCCACACCGGACATCATCCGCGCCGCCAGGGACATGCTGCCCAACCCCGAATGCCGGGAACCCCGTCGAGCACATCGACGCGACAGGGGCCGCCCTCTACTACCAGCACGACCAATACGGCTCCACCCGGCTCCTCACCGATGCCACCGGCGTCGTCGCGGCGGCCTACACCTACGACGCCTACGGCAACCTCACCAGTAAAACCGGAGCAGCGGACACCGTCCTGCGCTGGAATGGCCAGAACCAAGACACGGACACCGGTCTCTACTACCTCCGAGCCCGCTACTACGACCCACAGACGACCCAATTCATCAGCATTGACCCCGCCAGCTCACTCACGAATGCTATCTACTCCTACGCAAGCCACAACCCGCTGAACCTCCTTGACCCCCTTGGCCTATGGGACGACAGCGACACCCAATCCGTGTTTGGGGTCGTGCTTGGCGGGCTAGGTGTTGCCGCAGGCGTCGCGGCTTTGGTGGTGGCGGCGCCAGAAATCGCCATCGGCTTGGCCGCAGGCGCCTTTGCACTTGGGGTCGGCGCTGCATTCCTCGACGGCCCCGCGTGCTTCGGAAAAGGGGAAATGCTTGCATGTGCCGGCTTCGCTCTCGGCGTGCAAGCTCTATATTCGGTGGGGGTCGTTCTTGGCAGCGGCGGCAGGATCCGAGACTTTGGCCGGAGGACTAGGAATCTTTGGCGCCGAGCTCGGCGCTGGCGGATCCGGCCTCGATCTCTTTGGGCTGGTCAAGCATGCCAGGGGAGAAGTATCGAGCGCACCTGTTGGAAAGGATCAATGCGTTGCCTAGCAAGAAACGCCAAAACTACATCACCACATGGAAGTCGCGGATGGGTGAGGAAGCAGCCGGTTTCGCCTACGACTTCCGAGTCTTCGCGTCGTTGACGGGATGGACCATGTTGACGCTCGCAGGCCTGGGTGCGATCGCAATGGTGGCGCGCGCATTTCCGCTGGCCTACGCAGCCTACGGTCTCGTTCTTCTGGCCGTCCTACCGCTAGCCTTCTTCACAATCCGCCCCCTACACAAGGCTCTTACGGTGATTAGACGGCGCTACGGGCTGCCGATCGGTATTCGCATGCCTTGGAGTGTCCTCGCCCGTACAGAGGCATTTGACAGGTGGGTTCTGGAGAATCGCCGAGGCTAACCTCCGCAGCATGAGCCCAACACATCTGGAATTCCGGATGAGGCTTTGCAACGGATTCGGGTGTCCGGTAACGATCCTTCGCAAGACACTTCAAGGCGTCATCGCAGAGTGGCGTAATCACGCGGCCAGTTTTGTAACGCTTCCCGCGTACGCGCCTACGTAACGTCCAACCCGGGTGGTGATACGTTTCGGGGATGCGAATCGGATACGGGCGTGTCTCAACACGCGATCAGCACCCCGAAGCCCAACACGACGCCCTGCGTGCGGCCGGCTGCGAGCAGATCTTCCTCGACACGGCATCCGGGAAGCTCGCACGCAGGCCCGAACTCGACAAAGCGCTCCTCTCGGCCAACCGAGGCGGTGATCAGCTTGTCGTCACCAAACTCGACCGGCTCGGGCGATCGCTGGAACACCTCATCGAGCTGTCCAACACGCTGCAGAAGCGCGGCGTTGACCTGGTGGTCCTTGACCAGGGCATCGACACGTCCACCGCCATCGGCCGGATGTTCTTTCAGATCCTCGGCTCGATCGCCGAGTTTGAACACGCACTGATGTCCGAACGGACCCGCGACGGCCTCGCTGCCGCCCGCGCCCGGGGCCGGACCGGCGGTCAGAAACCAAAACTCGGCCCCCGACAGGTCAAGCTTGCCCGCGAAATGTATGAAGAAAAAGGCCCCGACGGGAAACGTGCCCACACGGTTGAACACATCGCCCATGAATTTGGCGTCACCCGGCCCACAATCTACCGGCACCTCGCGAAACCATGAACGGTGGGCCCTGCTCGCCAAAGCAGAACGACGGCATGTCCGGGAGGCACGGCCGTTGGGTAGACACGGCCGTTGAGTAGATAAGGACTTCTGAAATGGCTCTGCGTTCCTTGCTCACAGCTGCCGAGCGTGACCAGATCCTGGCAGTGCCCACCGGAACAGAGGACCAACGTAGGCCGCAACAAGCTCCTAACAGCAGACACGGCGTGTCAGTTGGAGATCCCAGAGTCCTGATACTCAGTGTCCAGTAGCATCGATGCCGAGCACCTCGCGTTGCGCTATGAGAATTCAAGGGGCTTACTGACCACTACGTTTTAGGAGGCCCCCATCCGACTTTTCGACCGAACCGACGGTTCGTTCTTCCACCCGGCTCCCTCGGCTACGGCGGAACATTGCATAAATTTTTGGTCTAGCGTTACCGTGCCCGACGAAATCGTGGTTCAGGTCTGCGATGCGTATGCCAAGTTCCGCTCCGATGAAATCGACCGGGACATGGACGACATCATGACGAAATGGAGAACCCGTTGGGAAGCTGAGAACCCGGCACCTAAGCAACGCCATCTATCTGAATACCATGATCGATACAGGACGGAATTCGAACAGCACCGTCTTTCGGTGCTTCCGGAGGTTGTTGCAAAGCGCCCAGAACGCTTGGGCCAATACGATGCACCTCAACTCATTAGGGCTACGAAGATGCTCATTTGCCGTCCTCACTCCAAGCACTTTGGAGGAGAAGGCGACAAAGTTTTGGATGCCAAGGTCGAGCTATTCGATGAGGAATTGAGCGTCCTTGAGATCCATAAGAAGTACAGCTTGTGGGACATCAAAGCGTCGATGGAAAAGGTCTTCCCCAAAGAGCAGGACGCGCTGCTAGCTTCCCTGGCGGAACAACTGGAGGAACTCACCGGGATCCGTCAGCAATTGGTTTACCTGCGCAGCGACATGAGCGAGTAGTCGCCCACGGGGCTTGGCTTGTCCAAGCTAGCTGAGGGCTTAAGCCAAGACTGACTGGGCAGAGACGGAAGGAGGCCGGGATCCAAAGGTCCCGGCCTCCTTCCGTCTCTGCCCACGGCACACCCACCTGACTTTCCCGTTCTTGACGTGTGCAACAGCCGAACAAATACTTGAGGTCAGGCGCGCTGCGTGGCCCTGGTCGGGCCACGATGGTGGACCTTCGGCCCACGCCGGCTTGCTGTCAGGTCTCGCAGAGCTCGCCCTGACACGCTGCGCGTGCCCCCGTTACGCGGGCGTAGCCGATCAGTTTCGTCATGGGCTGCTCCGGTGTCTCGTAACTAACGGTGGATACACCGATTCAACCAGGAGCTTTCGAGACATAGTTGCAAGAATCGCCGGTCGCGGACGAATCCGCACGTCTCCGCGAAAATTGGAAGCACTGACCTTGCGGGGTCGACGGGTCGGTGAGACGTCTCGTATCCCAAGGGTTCTGAGGCACGCGAGCCTTGAGTTCCACAGTCCCCTCTTCACCCTCGGGAAGAACAGTACGGAGAGGCGTCCAAGTGGAAAGCGGTCGGTCCCGTCGGCTTCTGTGTCAGCTGCACCGTTTATCGAGGATGCTGAGATCAGCCCTCGCACTCGATGCAGTAGGCGTGGCCGTTTTTCTCCCGTGCTATCTGGGAGCGGTGGCGGACCAGGAAGCAGGAATAGCAGGTGAACTCGTCCTCGCGTTGCGGGACGACCTGGACGATCAGTTCCTGATCGATGAATTCTCCGCCGGGGATCCCGACGCTTTCCATGTCATCCGCTGTGTCCAGTTCACGGACCACACTTTGAGCGTCGGGTGCGTTCGCTGACTTGAGGGCTTCGAGGGAGTCGTTCTGCGATTCCTTGACCTCGGAGCGCAGCTCGTCGTAATCAGTTGCCACTAGGATCCATCGCCTTCCTTAATAGGGATTGTCGGAGCTGCAACGTACGGCGTCCAGACATAATTCCCCAGCGCGCAAGGCACGGCAGGTCAGCTTTCCGGGAGGGCTGCAATACGCCGCTAGACGCCCCCCGCAGCGCCGTTCTCGTCTCCTCCAAATGCGACTTTGTGCACCATCCAGTCTCAGAAATACCCAAAACACGCCGCGAGACATGACGAGCAGTAAGACGCCTTTGCGAGAGACACGCTGTCTGGTGTTCTCCGTTTGGTTACGTACGGTTGATCGCTACGGTCGGCTGGCCGGATGGTGTCTCGTAAAGCTGTAGCTTTTCAAGACATTGGATGTGATGCAGATGGTCGAGCTGCTGACCTCACTGAGGATGCACTTCCCCTAAATAAGTGTGCACTGCATAGGAATCATGTTGCGGTTCTCTGAAAGTATTCACCCAGCGCATGATTGTGGGCGCGCATAGGATTGGATCCCTCCCTCACTGGACGGGCGCAAAGGTCAACCCCTCCGCGGAGCGCCGCCGGTAAAGGTCCCCTATCGGGCGGCAAGGCTGAGTTTCCATTGGTTTGAGGATCCGGTCGGTGCCAAGATGTACCCAATCAAAGATCGGAGATGAATTGGTGCGGGTCCAGCCGACGGCAACCGTAAGCGAATGGCTTTTGTCGGTGGCGGAAGTTCTTCCGCTTCAGCATCAGGCTGTTCCCCCATACACTCTGGGTGAAGCGGTCGCCGAACTCGGCGAGTACGCTCAAGCGGTCGATGCCTCGGAGTGGAATTTGAACTCCGCAAAGAACAACCGCGCTTCCCTGCGAACTGAAATCCAGGCACAGTCTGAAGCCATCGGGGAACGGCTTGGTGCGCTAATCGCGCCTCTGCTAGATGACCTTCGCGATGACGGTGGCCAGGAGGCCGTCGTTGCAGCGGCCACTAGCTTCGGTGAGGTATGGCACTCAGAGCCAGCGGTCAGTGATGCCTTCCTTGATCTTTGCGACGCAGCGAAGGTCTTCGGGACAACCAGTCGTGCATTGCGGAAACTGTCAGCGATCATCGCCTCGCAAGTCGGCCCCGCCGCACACAGTTCCTTCTCATTGCTCAGGCACGCGGCCGACAGGCTCGTCAACACTGAGGAGGATTTGGCTCGTTGGCTCGGCACTCTTCCAGAGTCACTGACGGAAGCAGATCGGCTAAAGCTTGCCACGGGCGTCCTGGTTGCCCCACCCGCAGGTCGGATTGTTGTGTGGACGGTGTATTACCGCGCGGTTCCTTCGCGGATGCGCGAGGTTGCAGGCCAGATGACGTTCCTCCCCGCAGATTGGGCGCTTCCGAACGCTTTTGACATCGAAGGGCAGGACTTCCCGGAACGGGCCGAGTTACGCGAGATCCGTGAGGAAGTGTCTTGGCTGGACCAGGCCCATATCGAATCGCTGAAACCGGAGAACCGGCTCGCCCTCGTTCGTGTCGACCTCGGGGAAAGGCGGCTCGCCGGGGCGGTGGAGGAAGCGCGGCGCCGAATTGAAGCGGTCCTAAGCGTTGCCGTCAAGGCAGGAGGCGTCTCTTGGCAAACCGCGGGCGTGGACACAGTCCTTCTTGACGGAAAGGTTCGTAGCTCTTCACTCGGCCTAAGTATCAGCGGGGCTCCGGTTCTGGAAGATGACAGTTACGGGATGAGCGCCACGGGCGAAATCCTCAGTATCGTCGTGGATCAGCTCGGCGATGCCCTGATGAAGGGACCGATGCCCGAGCACCTCGTCGAAGCCCTGACTTCGCTTCGTGAGGCACGGATGACTGATCATCGCGACGTTCTCTTTCACGGCGCACGTCGCGTCACGCCCCGCGTAGCCACAGCGCTCGAGGACCACGCGATGGAACTCTTCGCATCGGTGTTAAAAGTACATTCGCGAACTCTGGCCATAACCCTTCAGCGCCGAGAAGCCCTCAACCAGGCAGGCCGTCGCATCGCTGAGCAACTGAGTGCACCATTGAACGAAGCATGGTCGAGCGAATACCATGAGGGTCGGCGCGAGCTCGAACGCAAAATCTGTAACTACAGCTCAGGTGGAGTCCGCCTGGTGTCCTTTGCGAAGGCTGTTTCCCTCCAAGACGAAATCCGCGCACTTCCGCTGTCCGAACTCCAGCGAGCCGACCTTGAGGATGCCCTTGCGATCTGCACTGATCCCAACCGGGAGCGTCAGTTCCTTGAAGAACTGTTGCGCGATATGGGGCTGCTCCGTGCCCGACATCGACGCGTTCGGAACGCCGTCAACCATGGCCTTCCGCTCGACGAGACGACACTAAACAGCATCCGAGAGTATGCCGATAGCACATCGGGCGCCGCGCTGAACATCGCCCTCACCTGGTTCAAGAACGGCGACCCGGGCCCGACCCTGCTCCAGCAAGAAGAGGACGCATGGACCGACCGGATGGACCGGATCAGCCGCGGCATGAGCTGGGTGACGGAGGACGCCAGGACTGGGGAAGAGGTGGGGTAAACGGGGTGGTGGTTGTCCCCGTAGCCGGCTGTGGTAATCCCCGCCCGTAACCACAGAACCCCCTAGCGCTTGAGGAGCCGGCCTCCGCCCTGGGTGACGTTCCCTGCATTGCCTGGCCCGCACACCGACTGTGTGTCGTCCCGGCTGAAAGAACCCGGCCACGACGGCGGGGGGAGTCGGCGACGGTGGCCTTGGTAGATGGGGAACTGTGCCGTTTGGTGAGTGGCTGTCTGACGAGGCTGTGCACGGCCACCGGTTCCTGGTGGTGACGTGCAGCAGTTGGTGACCTGGTGGTTGTGTGCAGGCGGTCAGGTGGTTCCTGTCGTCCAGGTGTGTGCGGGAAAAGCCCGAAGGGATATTGCTTTTGCCGTGCACAGGTGGGCGAGAGGCTACCCGTGGTGCTGCGGCTGTTCAGTCTGCTCCGGCGCCGCCGGAGTCGGCCGACTTTGGCGCGTTGCGCGCTTGCGTACACGCAGTTTCTTTTCAGGTTCGTTGAGGCCGGCGGAGCGCAGTTCGTCGGCGGTCCAGCCTGCCGTAAGTGCTGCCTGGTAGCGGCGCGCGTCCTCATCCTCGGCCGCGCCGAGTGCGTCGCGTGCGTCGGCAACTTTTTGCCGTGACTTGACCAGCTCGCGCACGGAGTCCATGCGGTTGCTAAGCCGCTGCTGCAATTCGTTTTCGATCTTCTCTGCATCAATGTGGATAGCCATGGCACACAGTCTAGCGGAGCAGTTTTTCAGCCCGCCAGGGCAGCCGAGAGCAGCACTACGACAAAAGCCGTTCCCTCACCTTCAGCAGGGGTTAGTTTTCACGCATTCTTCTATCCTCCGGAGCAAGCTATACACTTATGTGCCATAAGTGGGCTTGATCCTCGACTTCGTGCCGAGGATGCGTCACACTGGATGTGTGATCCCGGAGGTTCCGGGGCGCTGCGCTGGGCATGGAAGGGCGGGTACTGTTATGGCTGAGGAACAGAGTTCCAGCCGCCGCTTGAACCGTCGTCGTCGTGCGAACATCGACGGGGAAACCCAGTACGTGCGTGTCTCCATGTCGGAGCTGGAGCGGACCCGTCTTTACGTACTGGAAGAACAGACCGGGCGCAGCCCCTCGGAGATCCTGGTCAGTGCTGCGCTTTACTCCCAGTCCTCCGATTCACTGGCGGAGCGTCGCGCCCTGGCTACTGAGTTCATGGCGGCACGCCGCTACCTGGCTGCGCTCTCCAACAACGTGAACCAGCTGGCGAAGCATGCTAATGCCACGGATGAGATTCCCGAGGAAGCCCGCGTAGCCCTGGGACGTGTGCGTGCGATTGCCGATCGCATGAATGGCATCATCGACGGACTGGCCGGTTGATGATTCCGAATATCACCAAGGGCGACCGCATGGCCGGTCTGTTGGTATACCTGGCTGGTCCTGGCCGGTCCAACGAACACACCGACCCGCACCTGGTGACCGGTTCCGCGCCCATCATGGCGTGGCACAACGACGATCAGCTGAATCGTGACGCAGCCCTGTCGATTGCGCACCAGCTCGACCAGGCGAAGGACGTTCTCGGTGTGGACGTCAGGGGCGGACATGTCTGGCATTGCTCGCTGAGTTTGCGCGCGGAAGAAGGCGATCTTACGGACCAGAGGTGGGCTGAGATCGCCAATGAGTTCATGGAGGAAATGGGCTTCACCGAGGCTAGCGGTAAGGCCCCTGTGTCATGGGTGGCGATCCGCCACGGGCACAGCAAGGCCGGCAATGACCACATTCACATTGCTGCTTCCATGGTGCGCGAGGACGGCACTAAATGGAGCAGTCACCTGGACTACAAGCGTGCCCAGGACGCGGCCCGGGCGCTTGAGAAGAAGCACGGTCTGGAAGAGCTGTCTCCCGTCTACGCGATGCGTGGACTTCGGCCTGGTGAGCGCGAAGCGTCTGAGCGTCGCGGCGTGGAGGAACCGGAACGCCGTTCTCTTGCCCGGAAGGTCCGTGCTTGCGCTACTGCCGCTCAGGATGAGGCCGAGTTTGTGCGTCGTTTCCGGCGCACGGGTGCCATGATCAAACCGCGTTATGCAGCTGGCCGTGATGACGTCGTGGTTGGCTACTCTGTTGCCGAGCGTCCGTCCAAGGGCGGGCGGCCTGTATGGTTCGGCGGTGGCCACCTGGCCAAGGACTTGACCCTTCCGCGACTACGTGGAGCGTGGGCCGACAGTCCCGAACTGTCGGACGGAGCTGTAGCCGAGTGGGGAGCGGCCGCGCGTGGGCGGCGGCCCGTCAATGTCGGCCGTGAGGCGCACGAACCAGATCCCCGGATGTGGGAGCAGTATAGCGACGAGGTTGCCCGGCTGCGGGAGAGCCTGCGCAGCGTTCCGATGGACGATCATGCCACGTGGGCGTACGTCGCCCGGGAGACGTCCGGTGCGTTCGCAGCCTGGTCAACAGCCACGGAATCGACACCGGGACCGCTGGCGGCGGCGGCCGACGAATTGTCCAAGACGGCACAGCTGCGGCGATACCCGGTGCGTCCGATCAAGAGCGTCGGCCCGTCTGCCCGGGGCGCATCCCTGGTTCTCATGGCGGCCACCATGGGAGGTACCGGAACGGTGTCCCAAGCGATCATGCTGCGCCAGCTGCTGAACGTGGCCAAGGCCGTCCACGACATGCACAAGGCGTCCAACGACCTGCGCAGGGCACGCCAGCTCAGTGACCTGGTGAAGAACCAGCTGAGCCAAGTGGCCGCCGCGCTGCCGAGCGTCCCAGCGACGGTGCCGGCGGTAGACAGCGAAGCGACCGAAGCCGTGCGCGCGAGCACGGCCGGCCAAACTCCGCCACGTTCCCCCGGCTCGGTGCTGCCGCCGAAGTACGAGCAGGCACACACCCACGCAAGCACCCGAGGCGGGACCACACGCCCGGACACTGAGAGATAACACCAACAGGGGGTAAGGAACGATGAGTGAATCTGACGGCATCGAAGAGGCTATCGAGGGCATGTCACGCGTCGGGCTGACTGTCGCCGGCCGGCTTGGTGAGCAGCTGGCCAGGGCACGTGAGCAGGCCCTGCGCCGCGCGCAGGCGGCCGAGGAACAGCAGGCCCGTGAGTTGCAGGCCCGGTTCGACGCGGAGCGGGCAGCGGCCCGTGCACAGCTCGCCCCGGTGATGGACAACCGCTGGTGGGACACGGCCAGCGGCCGCGACATCGAAAGGGTGCACGAGGCGGCCACCGCATGGAAGGACCACGACCCGGCCGCCCGCAGCGCGGCCGAGGCGATCCGTGACCAGGTGCAACGCCGCTACGGCCTGGACGTGGACAACCTGGGCGCCGACGAATCGCCAGTGGCTGCTGCCCTGGCGAAGGCCGAACGGGACCGCGAACAGGCAGAGCAGGAGCGAGGCGCCGGCCGCGACGAGAACGCCCAGGCCACGCAGCTGCTGGCTGAGGCCACCCGGGAAGACCAGGACCGCGAACAGGACGCCGCCGAAGAAAACCAGCGCCCCGAATCGCTGCGAGAAGAAGCCGGCACCAAATACGACTCAGCCGAGCGCCGCCAGGAACTCGCCGCCAGCCTCGAAGGCATCGCCGACCGTGAGGCCGTGCAGGCACGGCTCAGTGCCGACCAAGATCAGGGCACCCCGCCCAGCGCGGCCGTGGCCAAGGCTGCAGGGCGTAGCCCGAAAGCCCGCAAAACACGAGGATCCAACGGCCACACGAAGCTTCTGCAAAAGGGCATGAGCCGCTGATCGAGAGAGCCATAGGCTACTGGTTTCGAGCTCCGTAGCACCCGGAGCGTCAAGTCAGTCGGTAGGCCGCCCACGTAGTGAATGGCGGTGTGCCACGAGATGTTGAGCGGATTGGGATGGACCTCCATCGATGCGTCCTGCTGCCAGCGATTTTCCGGCAAGCTTTACGGCGAATGTGCCCATGATTGCTCCGGTCAACCGCTGTTTGACCGGAGCTTTGCCCCTCCAGCAGCTGTATTCATCCGTTTGTCAGGATTTGCCCGACGTAGTCCTTTGCAGGCTGTGAAGTCCTATGGAGCTCCTTGGCTAGGGCGGCAGAAACCCATTCTGATCCCTTAACAGCGACGTCGGTGTCAAAGCCTTCCATCTCGCCCACGGGGACAACATGGGTGTGGATCCTCCGTAGGAGAGCGACCAACTGTTTCGCCGCTATGGTCGGCGCTCCGTTAGGTACTAACTGCAGGCCGTTCTTCTTGACGTCGTCCCACCGGTTTTCATTCTTCGTGGCGTTGTCGACGGTGCGGCGAAGGTGATCCATCTCGTCCGACCATTCCTCACCCAGGGCCTCAACGATTGCCTGCACATCCTTGCGTTCGCGGAGGACATCAAAGTCCACGAACACGTGTGTTTCGACGCCGAGCTTGATCAAAGCCCTTGCAAGTGCCGGGATTCCGTGTTTGCCTGCTGCTGGGACCAGTAGTAGGTCATCTACCTGAGAACGGCGCTGCGTTTCGTCCGCGAGGGCGTCAAGAGCGGCTCCGTAAAAACGGCAATCAGCATCTGCTTCGCAAATTACAACTCGGCGGTGGAATAACCCTTGAAGGACGTTTGAGTAACGTAATACCGGGTCTGCCCAGGTTGCGCTTACTTCCTCTGGTCGAAGCTCGTGGAAGCGGTTCTTTGTCTTGCCGGAACGGACGATCCGGACGAATCTGACGCTGTCATCATTTCCTTCCAAGAGTCCAAGAACGAAGTCGCGATCATGCGTCGATACGATAACTTGGATGTCTCGTTTCTTCGCTTGAATGCTTAGCCATCGACCTAGTGCCCGTGCTTGCCCTGGGTGAAGAAAAGCTTCTGGTTCGTCGATGAGGAGGATCTGGGCCCGACCCACCATTATCGTCATCGCGAGTCCAATGAAACTTCGTACGCCGTCTCCCTGATCCGCGAGAGTTGGCAACGCTGCTACCGCCTCGGCGTAGGCCCTGGTGGGATGGCTGAGTAGGGGAATCTCGACATCCTCCACTTTGCCGACTCTGAGGCAACGTCCATATTGGCCCGGTCCAGGGTTAGGTGCTCTTCAAATGCTTCGTAAGAGAGGTTCGAGAGTTCTTCTTCCAAGTCACCGTCGATAAACATCTGGTGCAGTGGAGTGGACGGACTCGAACCGTGAGGATGGCCCAAGGTCATGATCGCGTGGGTGCTCAAGGATCCTGCGGTCCAGTGCTGAAAGAAAAAGGGAGCGGCTCCTCTGAGGGTGCCGTCACCGTGAGTCAAGCTGCTGGCGAGGTGTGGTGCTGAGAGAGCACTCCCGCTGGTGCCTAAGGGGAGGTACTGCGTAGGAAATGTTCCTGGTAGTGGCTGCTCCACCGCCGTGGCCTTCAAGAACTTCTCGGCGTCGAGCTCATTGACCACGTCAGGTTTCTCAAGTGTCAGTTCGGTGAGGACAACGGAGCTCGAATCGGAGCTAACTATGAGTGCCGCAATATCGCTGAGTGTCCGAGATTTTCCTGCATTGTTGCCGCCAACCAGACATGTGACGCCGCTTGAGGAAAACTCAACCTTGTCGCCGGCGTTAGAAACCATACTGGCGAGGCGAACTTTAAGGGTCATGATTAGCACCCTATAAGGGCCGGCCGAATCGCGCGTTATCTGCCCTCAGGCGCCCGAGAAATTGCCGGTCTTTGCCGGCGTTGTGGGTTGCCGCGTATATGGCGATCACTTGAATGCAGTGCGTTCCCTGCGCAGGGTAGGACGGGGGAGCCTAGGCTGGGCCGGGGACGGGACCTAGTTTCGCGCTTTCTGTGAGAGCTGTTCTTTGAGGCAGTCTTTTGAAAGCTCAATAAAGTCGTCCTGTTCGGTCGACAGAGCACGTAACTGTAGGCTTAGGTGTCATTTGGGTGTTATTCTGGGGGCATGAGCATCCCGACAACGATCATCGCGGGACACAACGAAACCGCCCGCCTGGATATCCACGAGTTGGTCCGGCGCCTCAACAGCCATCTTGGGCCGCTGTTGGTTGCCGCGCTGGCGGGCGCGAAGGACCGGAAGCTCCCGCACAAGTGGGCGAAGCCGGACGGTCCGACGCCGGGCCCAGCGTTCCAGAAACGTCTGCAGTTGGCGCACCGGCTGTGGATTTCCATTGCCGATGCCGAGAGCGAGGCGATTGCCCGTGCTTGGTTCATCGGCGGCAATCCTTTCCTGAGCGAAGACACCCCGGTCACGGCGATCCGGGAAGACCGGCACAAAGACGTCCTACTAGCGCTGACTGCGTTTCTTGAGGACAGGCAGGACGTTTGAGCCGGCGGCGGTGCAGCGAAACAGGTCTGTGGATCCTCGACGACTTCCGGTCCGGGCGCAGGGTCGCTACCACCCACCGGGGTCCCTTGGACCCGCCCGAACGTCTGAGCGGGGATGACCCAGCGGGCTGGAACCGCTACGACACGCCCGGCTCCACGGTCTACCTCTCAGACACGGACGAGATTGCCTTCGCCGAGGTACTCTCCGGGTACGCCTTGAAGCTCGGATCCAATCACCCCATGCAAAAAGACGCGGACTTCATGGGGTTGACCCTGGAGGAATACATCAAAGGCGTGGATGACGATTGGGGCAACCAACTCAAGCGAGGCTGCCTGCCGGCACACTGGCGCGACCGTCGCAACAGCTACGGGCTGACCCTCGCCAGGGCCGGGTGGTGGGTCGACGTCGAGCATCCGGACTCCATCGCAACCATCGGCGCTGGAATCGGGAAGAGGCTCAACCATGAGCTCGGGATTACCCAGCTGACCCTCGGAACACTCCACGGAGAGAACCGTGCGGCGACGACAATGATCGCCATCTGGCTCCGCGAGCAGGTCCTGGACGATGGCAGCCGACCATTGGGCATCCGTTTCGCCAGCAAACACGGCGGGGGAGACTGCTGGGCATACTGGCTGCGTCGCCGGGACGACGGCCTCGACGGAGACAACATGACCACCGACCCAGGAGCTGAGATCCCCGCCGACAATCCCGCGCTGCTGACCGTCGCGCGGCGATTCGGCATCAAGATCTGGTGAACCGGCTCCCTTGGTTGAATCGGGGGCAGAGAGAAGGGAACAACGTGCCGATTTATTACACTGCGGATGAACTGCGGGACCGGTCGGGAGGACTAACCGCGTCAGCGGCTGAAGATCAGCTAAGGCGAATTACCAAGTCCGCGGCCGGATCGTTCGACATGTTTCTCAGCCATAGCTTCCGGGACGCTCAAGTGATTATGGGCCTGCGGAACCTGTTCATTGACCAAGGTCTACGTGTATACGTTGACTGGATCGATGATCCAGAGCTGGACCGGTCGCGTGTTTCTTCTTCGACTGCTGTACGTCTACGAGAGAGGATGAAACAGTCCAATTCGTTGGTGTACGCGACCTCCCGCGCTGCGAGCAGGTCACGTTGGATGCCTTGGGAATTGGGGTACTTCGATGGGATTTGGGGAGAATCGCGCATATCGATCATGCCTGTCGAGGATCGCGCAGGGAACGAGTTCGACGGGCAGGAGTACCTGGGGCTGTACAAGGTAATTGGGAAAGTCCGCGTAAAGGACGTGATCCACCCATATGCGGTGCGTCCTTCAGGACGTCAGGCTGAATCGTTGGACTCCTTCACTCGAGGTCAGGGGCGGTTCGTTAACCTGGTGACCCCATGAGCGCCGAGGCGAGCGAGCAGAAGCCCGTGGTAGACCGGTCGGATCATCACAAGCACATGGATTATGTCCAAGCGGTGATCAACCGGCTTGCTGGAAATTCCTTTCTTATGAAGGGCTGGGCACTGACAGTGTCCTCGGCCCTGCTGGGACTAGCCGTTTCACAGAATAAACCGTTGCTGGCGCTGGTCGCCGCAATGCCGGCCTTGGCTTTTTGGGTACAGGACACGTATTTCCTTCGTCAAGAACGTGCGTTTCGAGCGATGTTCGACGACATTGCGGCGAAAAGGATCCCAGGATTTGAGATCAGGCCAACGCCGTACGCGAAAAATCAGCGTTGGAGAATAGCATGGTCGATCAGCCTCTCAGGGTTCTATGGATCGATCATCGTTGTAAGCGTCCTTGTCTGGGCAACGCTCGGACTCACCACGGCGACGGCAACAGACAAGAACGGTGCGTGTACACCACTATGTGTCCAACCGGCGAAAACACCTCCTGCAGTCGGCGGCTGTCGTGGGTGGGAGTCGGACTCCACCGTTGGGTCAGTTGCCTTTGGATCCGGCGAAGGCGGCGCGGAGGTCGGCTGCCATCTGATCGAGGTTGTTAGGTGACCAGTCGGCGTCCGGTGGCCACATCTCTGGCATTCGGTCGCCGGGTTCGCGCGGAACAACGTGCACGTGCAGGTGGAAAACCGTCTGGCCGGCTGCGGGCCCGTTCGACTGAATGATGTTAATCTGCCGGGTGCCCGCGGCGCTTGCGACTCCCTCCGCGACCCGACTGGTGGCGTGCGCAAGTTTTCGTCCCAGCGAAGAGTCGACGTCCCAGATGTCGCGAACGTGCCACGTGGGGACGACAAGGGTATGGCCAGCTACGGCGGGTGCATCTGGCAGGAAGGCGATAACGTCCTCGCTGCGCCACACCACACGGGCAGGCGCATGACCCTGCACGATCGCGCAGAACGCGCAGCCCTCTTCGCCCGAAGGGGAAGAAGTCACGGTCGTTTATACCCGTTTGTCGCCCAGGTGGCCATGTTGGTCCGGATCGCAGCGTAGATGTCGGAGCTGGTCGGCGCGTATTTTCCCGTGTAATCGGAAGGATCGTACACCGGTACATAGTCGGCAAAAGTTTTCGTGCTGTCGGAGAAGCCGAATGATGCGAACGGATTTGCGCCTGGCTGATCGGTGCTCTGCTGGGAGTCCTTCAACCCGTGAATACGAATGCCCAGCAGAGGTTTCTTGATCGACCATGCGCGAGAGATTTCGTACTTAACGAATTTTCGCGAAGCGGTCTCATTGCCGATCAAAACGATGACGGCTTGCTTGTAATTCATCTGCTCATCGATCCACGCCTCAACGGCCGCGTCGCCCCGCCTCTTGACCTCTTCCCAGGTCTGCGCGGGAAGCTCCGTTTGCCGGTCTAGAGCGCCCATGTTCAGGATCTGCTGGACCCTCCAGTGATCGCGTTGATAGTGGAAACTTACGAACGATGAACGTGCCACTCGGTCCTCCTCGACCCAACTTTCAACCCCTGCTGGGGAGTGCCTGTAACGGCCCGACGTATGCACATCGTACGACGCAATCAGACAATGACGGCGGAGAACGCGCTCGCTCGTGTCTAGCGTTTGGCGCGGCTGCGTTCCTTTCCAAGCAAGCAGTGCGTTCTATAGGGTCAACCACATGGACACGGCCCCGGGGGATGGCATAGGCATCGAGCGTTACCGCGCCATGTACGGATTTAGGAGTCAGCGGTTTAGCGCTACGGCGGATGCCCTTAACTACTGCAGGAACGACTGCCCATGAACGTCGTGGTTGTAATCTTCGGAATATTTTTGGGGTTGTCTGCCGGATACTGGGGCCGCTACCGGTTCCCGGCACTTCGCCGCGGTTCACGGCTCGATGAGAGACTGGGCCAGCTCAACCTGATCTGCGTTGCAGCCCAAGGTCTAGTTGCCTTTGCTCTTGTGTTCTCAACGAACATGGCCGGGATCCCCGCTTTTGCATTCGCGGCCGGTGGATTATTGATCGCTTCAATCCCCCTCTATTTCACCAAAAAGAAGGATCCTCGCTTGGCCGGAGCTCTCGGACGAGGCAGCCATGTGGACCAAGAGAGCGCTCTTAGGCTTACGTCGACATGGCCGCATAGCTTGGTCTATACGGTCGGCTACGTGTCCCTCTTTGCCTATCTCCTATCGTTAGGGCTCATGCCCCGGTAATCCGGTTCGACACCACAGAGGCTGCCAGGGATCGGCCATATCCACGTTGGCGGAGAATCATCTCCGCACCCTCGCCGCAGCCATTCCTCAGCGGGCAGTAGATCGCCGACACGAACAGGCTGGCTACACCGAGAACGTCAACCTACATTGGTCCGCGGCTTGTCACAGGCGCACAGATTTTCGACCCACAAGCGCCTTGGGGTGGGCCAATTAAAAATGCCCCCTGGGGCAAGAAATACTTGACACAACCAGGGCAGACGAAGCTCCTGCAAAAGGGCATGAGCCGCTGAGCGAAAGTGCCTGGGTTGCTGGTCTCCAGTTCCATCGCGCCCGGAGTAGTGACAATTGCTGACAGTTGTGATTGTTGATCGGTGCCGTTCGGTACTGACTCAAAGCCTGTTTGCGTCGACCGGCAGACCAGCTTCCCTGAGCTCTTTCAGGAGGAGGTGCTTCCATATGCCGTTCTCATCGAAAGCTATATAGACCACACCCGAAAAGTCCGACGGCATCTCAACGCCGGGCTGGTAAAGGGCAGCCACATTGCTCCGGCCGAGAGCCGCGAGGGCGTATCCCAGCTCAAAAATCACGTTTTGACGTGCGCGAGGCTTATCTTCCGCCTCGTGCAGCGCTCGTCCTAGGTCGTCCGCTGTCATGAGCACGACTGCGAAGGAAGAACGGTCGCCCAGATGGACTTCGAGCTTCTCGATCACGGTCTGGCCCCGACTGGATTGGTCCCCGAGAATCGTGACGTCCAGATCAGAGGTCTGGCGAATTAAAAGATTCACTTGATTGACGGCGGCCATGTCATGGCCGTGCACAATAAAAACGTTCTGCTTGACAGGAGAACTGGTTTCGTTCGGCGTTTCAGCACCCATTACTCGGTCCTCAGCTTCGTAAAGATCAAGATTTGCCAGGAGGCGGCGAAGGCGGTCTGCCTTGGTCCGGGAATCAGCAATGAGATCTGCGATGGACTCCTCTCCTGTCGCAATGGCAGGAAAGGGGATCTTAAGACCCATGGCTGATACGTAATCTGTGCGGGGGCTACTCTGTCCAAATCCGACACGCGTAAAGGCCTGTTCGAGGAGGAGTGCATTCCGCGCGTCCCAAGCTGCTACGGAAGAACGCAGTTCTGAGAGGTCCTCTTCGGATGCAACAGGCATCACCTCAAATGATGCCTGAACTGAAATTGCTGTGCCGATGTGATCGGCCAGTTCGGCAGCACTCATCCTCAGTTTTGGAGCCATTACCCGATCATAGGTGCACCGGCCGCCCAGCGCGGCAGTGGCCAAGGCCGCAGGGTGTAGCCCGAAGGCCCGCAAGACGCGCGGATCCAACGGCCAGACGAAGCTTCTGCAGAAGGGCATGAGCCGCTAGAGCCGGGAACTAAGGTCAAGCCGGCTCACATGAGACTGGGGGTACCGTGTCCAATCGGTGACTTGACCAACGACCCTGAGCGAAGCGCTGTTGCCGTACGACCGGATGGGTTGGTGCTCCTAGAGTCGTTGTGGGTCGCTAAGTTGGACGACTGCAGGATTGAAACAAGTTTTGTCGGGCAACTTTACATTTTTGCTATGGATGAAAAGCTTGCTTCTTATCTATAGGGATCCTAGCCTGGTCCCATCATTGGTCTAGTGGCTCCGGGCTTTCGTTGATGAAACGCCTTGCGTCTGTTTCGTAGAAAGTCTTGTGGGGATGACTATTGTTCGGAGCCGGCGCGAGCCTGCCTTTTTCCAGCCTGTTTCCGCCGTTTTCCTAGCCTTCAGGATCCTTATCGGGATAATTGTCGCGGCCGCTGTTTCCGTGTACGGGCTCAGTGCCCCTGCATTCGCCGCACCCTCCTCAGCCGCTGCGGCCGCCGTACCTGCCAAGGCCGTTGCGGCGGCGCCGGCATCGGTGCCGATGACCGATCCGGGTCCGGCCCAGTCCGGGGTTTTCGTTCCGGTGCAGGGGCGACTGGTGGATACCCGGGACGGTACGGGCGGGGTGACCGGTCCCTTGCCGGTGAACACCTGGACCGCGATCCAGGTCACGGGCAGGGTGGGTCTTCCCAACACGGGGGTGGGTTCGGTGGTGGTGTCCCTGACGGTCGTTTCGGCCCCGGCGGATAGCTGGTCCCAGTTGGCCTCGAACACCGCGCGTCCGGACACGCAGACCACGAACCTGTTCGCCGGTGCCGGTGATACGCTCTCGAACACTTCGATCGTGCCGGTCGGGACGGACGGGATGATCGCTTTGCGTTCCTCTGTCTCCCAGCAGTACGTGATCGATGTACAAGGCTATTTCACCTCGGGCTCAACCCCCGCGCCGGGCGGCTACGTGCCGATCACCACATCCAGGGTCGTGGATACCCGCAATGGCACAGGCATCGCCGCAGGCACCTGGTCCACCGGGGACGTGAAGACCGTGACGTTGAAGAACGTCGCGGGGATCCCAGACACAGCGGGGGCCGTGTTTGCCAATGTCATCCTGATCAGCACCGACCCGGAAACCGGCACCCCCACCCTGTACCCGTACCCGGCGGGAGGCACCGACCCGGGGACCCCGCTGCACTACCGGGGCAAGCAGACCACCGGGGTCGGGGCGACCCTTGACCTGAACGCCGCCGGGCAGGTCAGCTTCCGGGTCGCGTGGAACACCTATCCGGTCGATGTCGTCATTGACGTTGAAGGCTATTTTGACGGGCAGGTCGGCGACAGTACCTACCACTCCCTGGCCACCCGCCTGCTGGACACGCGCACCACCGCCAGGATCCCGGCCGGCGGAACCTTGCCGGTTGCCGTGGCCGGAGTCAACGGGCTGCCCGCGCCGTCTTCGGATCTGGCCGGGGTGGTCATGAACGTCACCCCGATCAACTACAACCCACCCTCCGGGTACCTGCGGGTCTGGCCGTCGGACGAGCCCGAACCGGCGCAAAGCATGGTCAACTACACCGTGGGCCCGGACATCGTCTCCAACGTCATCGTGGTCAGACCCGGCACCGTCGACGGCAAAATCAACGTCAAAAACATGGGGACGTATCCCGTGGACGTGGTGATCGATGCCCAGGGCTGGTTCACCAACGCCCACCTGCTGCCACCGGCGACCGGAACCAACGGCGCCGCGTCCGGCAGCCGCGGGGCCGCCTCGATGGTCACCCATCAGCTCACAGACGCCTCAAAGCTCGCGTGGAACCCTACCACCGGCAACGCCAGCCTCACGGGCCGGCTCCTGAACATCCGCGGGATCGGCCAGGACCTGAACCTGGCCTGGCGGTACAACAGCCTCAACGACGCCCGCCCGACCCTGAGCCTGGGCCGGATCGAGGCCGCGCTGCGCGTGGACGGCGGCACGGGAAAAGTCACCTACGCCGCCCCGGACGGGGGCTGGTACACCTTCACCCCCTCCGGCAGCACCTGGACCATGCCCCCTGGCCTGAGCGCGTCCCTGACCCACCCGACCGCGAACGAATACCGGATCCGGTTCAACGACACCGGCATCACCAACGTCTATGACGACGACGGGGCCAACTACTCCCTCTCTCGGTCCTTCGACGCGAACACCACCAACCCGAACACGATCACCTACACCGAAACAGGCGGGCTGCTGACATCCAGCACCGATACCCAGGGCAGGACCGTCACCTACGGCTACACCGATACCCGCAACCGCAACCAGCCCTCCACCATCACCGACACCTCCCTGAACCGGACGATCAGCCTCGAATACGCCGGAGCCCAGGGCCAGCTGAGCAAGATCACCGACGCCGCCGGCGCGGTCACCACCTTCGCGTACAACACGGCCGGCAAACTCGCCACCCTCACCGACGGGCGTTCCGGGACTACCAGCCTGGAATACGACACCAGCACCCGGGTCTCGAAAATCACCTACGGCACCGGCTCGGCCGCACAGAGCATCTTCACCCCGGCCTACCCGTCCGGCACCTCATCGACCCTGACGGACCCCAACGGCAAAACCGCCACCTACACCTACAACACCGCCAAACAGGTCACCTCGGTCACCGACCCGAACGGCAACGCCGTCACCGGGACCTTCGATGGCCACGACAACCGCCTCACGAGCGTCGACGCGGCCGGCAACACCACCACCTCGACGTATAACGCCAACAACTCCCTGACCAAAATCACCTCGCCCGCCGGTGGAACCGGCACCGGCGGGGATGTCTCCTTCACCTACCCCTCCGCCACCGGGGACCCGCTGCTGAACTACCGGCCGACCTCGGCCAGCAACAGCGAAGGCAACACCGGCACCATCAGCTACGACGCCAACACCGCCGCCCCGAGCGTGACCGCCACCCCGTCCAACCTCGGCGGGTCCCCGCAGAACTTCTACCAGGGCGACACGCTCGGCACGAACTGCGGGGCGAAACCCGGGTCCCTGTGCCGGTCCATGGACGGCAACGGCAACAGCACCAGCTACGGATACGACGCTACCGGCAACCCGGTCACCGTCACCCGCCCCGCACCGCTGGGCGTCATCACTAGAACCTTCGACGCGGCCGGCCGGATCGCGACCGCCACGGACGGCAACAACCAGACCGCGACCTACAGCTACGACGGAAACGACCGGCTCACCCAGATCCGCTATGGCGCGACCTGTGTCGCAGCCAGCTGCGTGAGCTACAGCTACGACGCGAACGGGAATCTCACCACCCGCGCCGACGCCGCAGGGACCAGCACCTACACCTGGGACGCCCAGAACCGGCCCACCGCCAAGACCATCGGCGGGACCACCACCACCGTCACCTACGACGGCGCCGCGAACGTGCTCACCTACACCGACCCGACCGGCACCGTCACCTACGGGTACGATCCCGCGAACCGGCTGGTCAGCCTCGCCGAACCCGGCGGATCCTGCCCCGGGACCCTTGTCTTCCCGAACACCACCAAATGCACCGGCTTCGGCTACGACAAACAAAACAGGCGCACCACCACCACCTATCCGACCGGAGTGAAAAACAGCACCAGCTATGACAAGGCCGGACGCCTCACCAACATCACCGCCACCAACAGCACCGGCACCGTCCTGGCCAAACGCGACTACACCTACTGGGCTGCTCTGGAGATTTCGGACACGGTACCCCATGAAATGATGGGGATTACCGGAATGAGGAATCACCAGAATGTCATCAACCCGTCGCAGGTTCAGTCAGGAATTCAAGGATGAACTGTGCCGCGAAGTCATCGACTCGTCCAAACCGATCAAGACGGTCGCCACCGAATACGGCGTGGGTGCCGAGACGCTGCGTAATTGGCTGAAGAAGTACAAGGAAACGTATGGCGGAACCGAAACGGAGCCGGAGCTGAACGTTTCCGAACGTGCCCGGCTCAAGGAACTGGAACGTGAAAACCAGGAACTGAAAGCGGAAGCCGCGTTCCTAAAAAAAGCGGCCGCATACTTCGCAAGGGAGCCACGGTAGTGGCGAAGTATGAATTCATCGACTCCTACGCGGCAACGCCGAAAGCGCCGGCAGTGCTGAAAATGTGCCAGTGGCTGGAGGTCTCCCGCTCGGGGTTCTACCACTGGCGATCCCGCCCGGTCTCGGCCACCGCGGCCCGCAGACAGGCGCTGGCCGCCCGTGTGCGGCATTTCTTCAACGAATCGGACGGAACCTACGGATACCGCCGGATCCACGCGGACCTGGCCGGTGAGGGCATCGAGTGTTCCCCGGAACTGGTGCGCCAGATCATGCGGCAAGAGGCCCTGATACCGTGCCAGCCACGGCCCTTCAGGACTACAACGGTCGCCGACGCCGAAGCGGCCGGGGCCATGCCGGATCTGGTGAAGCGCGATTTCACCGCTGCTCGTCCCGGCATCAAGTTCGTCGGGGACATCACGTATGTGCACACGTGGCAGGGGTTCATCTACCTGGCTACCGTCATCGACTGCTATTCGAAGAAGGTCGTCGGATGGGCGATCGAGGACCACATGCGCTCCGAGCTCGTAGAACGGGCCCTGTCCAATGCCGCCGCAACGACACGAATCGAGCCCAACGCGATCTGGCATTCGGACCGCGGAAGTGTTTATACCTCGGCCTCTTTCCGGGCCCTGGTCACCGGGCTGGGCATGCGTTCATCCATGGGGAAAACCGGGATCTGCTGGGACAACAGCCAGGCCGAGACTTTCTTCTCGGCTCTGAAAAACGAGCGGGTGTACCGCACGACGTACGCCACGAAGGAACGCGCCCGCAAGGACATAATCCGCTACATCGAGGGCTTCTACAACAGCCGCAGACGCCACTCAGCGCTCAACTACCAGCGGCCGAATGAAGTCCACTATAGTTACCAGCAGCCGGCCACGGCAGCGTAGAAAAACCACTAATCCGCTGTCCGAAAACTCCTAAGCAGCCCATACACCACCAGGCCCGACGGCAAAGACGGAACACTGCGCGCCAGCGTCACCACCGAAACCGGCACCACCACCAACTACGGGTACGACGCCATGAACCGGCTCACCTCCGCCGTCACCGGCCCGACCACCGAAACCTGGAGCTACGACAAGAACGGCAACCGGACCATCGACACCAAAACCGGGACCGCCACCGTCTACTCCGCGTTCAACGCCGCCGACGAACTCTGCTGGACCGGGCCCGCCACGGGAAGCTGCCCCGCACCACCCACCGGCGCCGCGATCTATGCCTACGACGCCAACGGCAACACCACCACCGCAGGGACAGCGACCAGCACGTACAACGTCTTTGACCAATTCACCTCAAACACCAACACCGGCACGACCACCAACTTCACCTACGCCGGACCACGAAACGACGAACGCACCACCGCCGGAGCCACCAGCTTCCTCAACGGAACCCTCGGCATCACCCAACAAACCACCGCAGGCGCCACCACCTCGTTCATCCGCGACCCCAGCGGTACGCTGATCAGCATGCGGGACAGCACAGGGGCGAGTTTCTACTACACCACCGACGCTCTCGGCTCCGTGCTGCTACTCACTGACAGTAGCCAGGCCGCCGCAGCGACGTACTCCTATGATTCCTGGGGCAACACCACCAGCTCCGGCGCCCAGGCAGCCACAAACCCCTGGACCTACGCCGGCGGATACAACGACACCACCAACAACCGCATCAAGTTCGGCGCCCGCTACTACAACCCATTCCGCGGCCGCTTCACCCAAACCGACCCATCCGGCCAGGAATCCAACCGCTACCTCTACGCTGGGGCCAACCCGATCAACGCCAGCGACCCCAGCGGATTGAGTTTTGGAGGCGATCTATTCGGTGGAATTGTCGGCGGCGCTGTAGCGCTCGGTTTCGGAATCATCGTCACGGTGGCCGCCGGTCCCTTTCTGACCCCTTTGGGATCCGCATTGTTGGGAGCGAGCATTGGAGCGTGCGTGGGAGGAGCGATCGCGGTGGGAGCGGCTAATGCCTATGATGGCGGCACCAGCTCGGGCGCCCAAGTCGGATACGGGTGCGCAGGTGGTGTGATCACTGCTATCGCAGGCGTCCTGGGAAGGCAGCCCTGACCGGACAGCTGTTCGGTAGTGGTTACTTCAGGAGACCCTAATTGAAAGTAGGAATTGATGTCCGACGGGAAACTGGTTTTAGTTTCGCTTGGCCTCATCGTTGTGGGCGCCATCCTTGGTGCCGCCCTTGGTCAGCTTTTTCCTGGATCCGGCATATTATTCGTCGTGCCAATGGCATTATGCGTAGGAATCGCGGTAAGACTCTTCGCCAAGCGCCACTTTGACAGAAACGATCGTCACTAGGGCCATGCGCACCAGCACCGGGGCGAGCTTCTACTACACGATCGACGGGCTAGGCTCGACGATCCTGCTCACCGACAGCACCCAGACCAAGGCAGCCACGTACTCCTATGATTCCTGGGGCAACACCACCAGCTCCGGGGCCCAGGCAGCCACCAACCCGTGGACCTACGCCGGCGGGTACAACGACACCACCAACAACCGCATCAAGTTCGGCGCCCGCTACTACAACCCCTACCGCGGACGGTTCACCCAGCCAGACCCCTCCGGCCAGGAAGCCAACCGCTACACCTATGCGGGAGCGGACCCGGCGAATCGGACAGATCCGAGCGGCCTAGGTTGGGGCGATGTACTCGGCCCGACCTTTGGGATTGCTGTCACAGGAATGGTTGCGGTGGCGGGCGCCCCACTCGTTACGGGACTTGCGGGCGCCATCGGCCTCGGCATTCTTGCAGGCGGTCTAGGGACTGCAATTGGTGCAGGTACAACTTCCTTCTTGAACGGCGATAATCCTCAGACGGTTGCTGACAACACGTTCAACGGCCTCGGCCAAGGAGCGATCGCCGGGGCTGTCACGGGGTTCGCCGGAAGCGTTGGCGGGCTCGTCGGAAAGATCCTTGGATAAATTAGCAATCCTGGACCGGTAGGAGGTCGATCACCATCAGCATAGGTGTCCGGAAGGCGACCGTTTTCATATTTTGTGTTTTGGCAGCGGGATTGATTGGCATGTGGGCGACCCGCTGGGGAGACTCAAACGAAGCAGTGTACCTTGCATTGGCCGGATTATTTCTTCTGGGTGCATTGTGGTCTTGGTGGGAGTTGCATAGAGCCTCGAGAAGCGAAGGATCCGAGCAATCGAAAGAATGAATGACATGTCAATCCGGTCAGCGCACCAGCAGCGGAGCGATTTTCTACTACACCACCGACGCTCCCGGCTCCGCGCTGCTGCTCACTGACAGCAGCCCGGCCGCCGCAGCGACGTACTCCTATGATTCCTGGGGCAACACCACCAGTTCCGGTGCAAAGGCAGCTGTGAACCCCAGGCAATACGGCGGCGGCTACTACGACGCATCAACCCAACGCATCAAATTCGGTGCCCGCTACTACAACCCCTACCGAGGACGATTCACCCAACCCGACCCCTCCGGACAGGAAGCAAACCGATACCTCTACACCGGAGCGAGCCCCCTCAGCAACTCAGATCCGTCTGGTCAAGCAGGAGGATCTGCGGGTTGGGGCTTCTGTCTCGGCATCTGCGTAGGAGCCAGCATCGGCGGGGACCAAAATGGTCCGGCGTTTAACCTGAGTGTCGGTATCGGTGTGGAGGCGGGATGGTCGTTCAATTTTGGAGGAACAACAGGAACATACGATGCGTTGGGCACAGATTTACAGTGCAGCGCATCGGCTGGACCGTTCGGCGTATATGGCTCATATGGCATCGGAACCGGGGATTGGGGAGGAGGATGGTCACCCGGCGCAGAGGCAGGGTGCTCCTTCATTACGTCATCCAACGTCCTAACCTGGCTCAAATAGCACTATGAAGAACCCTTTTATGGCTCTCATTGGGCTTGTCTTGGTCCTGAGCGCCGGGATTCTGTTCTCGACGAGACACTCCCTAGCACGCACGGGCGCGGCTGCCTGGAGCTTCCTCCCAGAAGGCTCTAAGTTGAGAACGCGTGAGTTCCAGGAACGACTCGCCACTGTCTCGTTTACTTTGCTTGGTGTGGCCGGAGTCCTCCTTGCCGTGATTTATGGACTTGGGCTTATTTAAAGCCGGATAGGGGTGGAAATGGGTCTCGGAGTGGTCTTCCTCGTCGTGGGTGTTGCGTGGATCATCTTCCGCGCCCCCTTGGCTGCACTGATACTTCGGGTGGGCGTCTACCAAGGGAAGCAAGACCCCGGACCTGACAAGGTTCGAGCACTGAGCATGATAACTCTCGGCTTCGGCTCGCTGTTGGCCGCAGCCGGACTTATCATCCTGCTGTTCACTCTTCTCCTTGCGCAATAATCGTGGCCGAGGGCGTCCGCGATCACGACGCGTTCGCCACCACCGGGGTTGGTCTTGCTATAACGGCGACTGTCGGCTGTGCAGCTGGACTGGCAGGTGTAGCGGCTAGCGATCAACAGAACGGCACCAATGCCGGTCCTGGGGTTACGTCGGAGCGTGCGTGTGCGGTCTACTCCTTGGGGCCGCGGGATTCGGTGCAGCCAGCGCAATCATCAAATAGGAACGGAGCCGTAAGAGATACGCATGACGCCATATATTTGGGTTACGATTCTTTGTCTTGTCATAGTCGCGGGAATCCTCGTCTACATCGTTACCAGGCGCCCACGCGTCAAGCTCGACGACGGTAGACACAAATTTCTCTATGCCACCGTAATCACAGCCACGGTTGCCGGCTTTGTCTTCGGCTGGATCCACGTTTGGGTCGTCACGGATGGGTTTCGACGGTAGGTTCTTGACGTCCGGGTTAGGAACTGGGACAGCTACTGATGGCGGTTCGACTACAGATATCCAGAACTCCATTGCGAACGGGTTGGGTCTCGGAATGAACCATCGGCGGCGTGGTGGTGGGTCTTTTGGCGCTTCTATACAGTCCTGGACAGGATGAGGCGGGTGTCATGAGGAACCGTAAAGTAAATCTTTGAGCGAAGACATTCATCATCCCGATTCTCGGCTTTGTCGTCGGCTATCTGTGGGGCGGATTTCCGACAGGCCTCACATGCTTCGCCATTGCAACTATTCCCGTCTTCCTGCTGCATGCAGGCAGACTGTCCGGAGACAGACCTGAAGCAGGTTCCAAAACAGCTGACGACGATCCTAAGAACCCAGACTGCTGTACGTGACGGGCGAATGCAGGTGTGGAACGACCACCAGCTTCACCTACGCCGGGCCGCGCCACAACGAACGCACCACCGCCCGGAATCACCAGCTTCCTCAACGGCTGTCGAGACAGGTTATTTCGTCCGTACTGAGTTGCCAGGTTGGGCCGGTGAGCGGTTCGGCTTCCTGGGGGCATGGTCCGTCCGAGTAGCGATTCAGTGGTTGTGTCAAGTATTTGTGGCCCCGGGCGGACGGCTATTTCTGGCTCCGGTCGCAATGGCTGTTGCCCCTTCCGCGTTCGCGAAAGGGGCCACATCGTTGTTTGAGAGGACCGGTTCCGGGGAGTCCGGGTGTAGTCCTTGCGGGTTAATTTGTCGTGAGGTCGCTGTAGAGGGCATGGACACGGGTTTTGATGTCGTTCCGGACCAGGCGCATGCGTTCCATGCCTTCGATGCCACGTTCGGAGGGTTCGTCAGTCTCCCAGATTTCGAAACGCTTTCCAGCGGGCGGGTCGAGTTTGGCTTCGGTTCCGAGGACGATGACAGCGTCCACCGCGTTGAGGACTTCATCCGTAACCGGTTTGGGGTACTTGGGCTGCTTAGGAGTTTTCGGACAGCGGATTAGTGGTTTTTCTACGCTGCCGTGGCCGGCTGCTGGTAACTATAGTGGACTTCATTCGGCCGCTGGTAGTTGAGCGCTGAGTGGCGTCTGCGGCTGTTGTAGAAGCCCTCGATGTAGCGGATTATGTCCTTGCGGGCGCGTTCCTTCGTGGCGTACGTCGTGCGGTACACCCGCTCGTTTTTCAGAGCCGAGAAGAAAGTCTCGGCCTGGCTGTTGTCCCAGCAGATCCCGGTTTTCCCCATGGATGAACGCATGCCCAGCCCGGTGACCAGGGCCCGGAAAGAGGCCGAGGTATAAACACTTCCGCGGTCCGAATGCCAGATCGCGTTGGGCTCGATTCGTGTCGTTGCGGCGGCATTGGACAGGGCCCGTTCTACGAGCTCGGAGCGCATGTGGTCCTCGATCGCCCATCCGACGACCTTCTTCGAATAGCAGTCGATGACGGTAGCCAGGTAGATGAACCCCTGCCACGTGTGCACATACGTGATGTCCCCGACGAACTTGATGCCGGGACGAGCAGCGGTGAAATCGCGCTTCACCAGATCCGGCATGGCCCCGGCCGCTTCGGCGTCGGCGACCGTTGTAGTCCTGAAGGGCCGTGGCTGGCACGGTATCAGGGCCTCTTGCCGCATGATCTGGCGCACCAGTTCCGGGGAACACTCGATGCCCTCACCGGCCAGGTCCGCGTGGATCCGGCGGTATCCGTAGGTTCCGTCCGATTCGTTGAAGAAATGCCGCACACGGGCGGCCAGCGCCTGTCTGCGGGCCGCGGTGGCCGAGACCGGGCGGGATCGCCAGTGGTAGAACCCCGAGCGGGAGACCTCCAGCCACTGGCACATTTTCAGCACTGCCGGCGCTTTCGGCGTTGCCGCGTAGGAGTCGATGAATTCATACTTCGCCACTACCGTGGCTCCCTTGCGAAGTATGCGGCCGCTTTTTTTAGGAACGCGGCTTCCGCTTTCAGTTCCTGGTTTTCACGTTCCAGTTCCTTGAGCCGGGCACGTTCGGAAACGTTCAGCTCCGGCTCCGTTTCGGTTCCGCCATACGTTTCCTTGTACTTCTTCAGCCAATTACGCAGCGTCTCGGCACCCACGCCGTATTCGGTGGCGACCGTCTTGATCGGTTTGGACGAGTCGATGACTTCGCGGCACAGTTCATCCTTGAATTCCTGACTGAACCTGCGACGGGTTGATGACATTCTGGTGATTCCTCATTCCGGTAATCCCCATCATTTCATGGGGTACCGTGTCCGAAATCTCCAGAGCAGCCCAACTCGCCGGTGACATCGATGCCCAGTTCGGCCAGGGATTCCACGGACTGGGCGTTCAAGGACTCGGCGGGTTTGGTGCCGGCTGAGTAGACAGTGACGTCATCTCCGGCCAGGTCACGCATGAGGCCTGCGGCGAGCTGGGATTTGCCACCGTTCTTGCTGCAGACGAACAGGACTGCGGGGTGCTCGGAGGTCATTAGAGTGCTGCTTCTTTCGTGAGGGAGGCGACCAAGGTTTTCACGCGGTCGTGGATTTCCTCGCGGATGGCCCGGACGGTGTCGAGGGGCTGCTCGGCGGGGTCGGTGAGTTCCCAGTCTTCGTAGCGTTTGCCGGGGTAGATCGGGCAGGAGTCCCCGCAGCCCATGGTGATGACGACGTCGGAGGCGCGGACGACGTCGTCGGTGAGCGGCTTGGGGTATTCCTTGCCCAGGTCCAGTCCCATCTCGTTCATCACTGTCACTACGTTGGCGTCCAGTTCTGCTGCGGGCAAGGACCCGGCGGAGCGGACCCGGATTTTGCCTTTGGCTTCGACGGTGAGCAGGGCGGCGGCCATTTGGGAGCGGCCGGCGTTCTGCACGCAGACGAACAACACTTCCGGGACTTCGGAGGCGAGGGAGCCTTTGGACTTGGCCAGGGCGTGGAGCCTGTCGTTGGCGAAGTGCTCGGTGGTCGCGGGCAGGTAGGCGCTGACTTTCGCTGTGCGGGCCAGGGCGGTGTAGGACTCGAAGACGTAGCGTTCTACGGTCTCTGCAGCAAAGATCCCTGCGTAACGTCCGGCGAGCCGGTCACTGATGCGATGGAGTACTTCGGTGTTGTCCTGCAGGCCGAGCGTGGTTTCCTGGTGGTCGGTCATGACAGTGCTCCAATGGTTGGTTTGGTGACTGGCTATTGGTTGCTGGTGCCGGAACGGCCGTGCGCGAGCCCGGTCGGGAAGCCCACGAAGGCCGGTTCCGGCGCGGCGCAGCACCCCGACTCAGACTCCTGCGACGCAGTGGTGGCTGCGGCGGGGACGTCGCAGCTGGTGCCGGCGTCGGCGGAGCAGACCCCGGTTTCGGGCAGTTCAAGGTGGACGGTGTCCGCTGATTCCTGGTCGCCGGCGAGGGCTGCTGCGACGGAGCGGACCTGTTCGTAGCCGGTAGCGAGCAGGAAGGTCGGGGCCCGGCCGTAGGACTTCATCCCGACGATGTAGAAGTCCTTTTCGGGGTGGGCCAGAACCTTCGCACCGTGCGCCGGGACGGTGCCGCAGGAGTGGAATTCAGGGTCGATCAGCGGGCCGAGTCCAGTGGGGGCTTCAACGGCGGGGTCCAGGTTCAGGCGCAGTTCGCGCAGGATCCCCAGGTCCGGGCGGAAACCGGTGCAGGGGACGATGACGTCGGCGTCGATGGTGCGTCCATCGACGGATTCGACGCTCACATGCGAGTCGAGGTTTTTCAGGGCGGCGATGCCGAACCCGGTGTGCAGTTCGATGGTGCCGGCTTCGACCAGACGGCGGAGGCGGGAGCCGAGCTGGCCGCGGGCCGGGAGCCCGTCAGCGTCCCCGCCGCCGTAGACCTTCTCGGCGGAGTTGCCGCGAACGGCCCAGAGGATGCGGGTGTCGGTTTCGTCTTTGGCGAGGTCTGCGAGGTTGATCAGGGTGTTCGCGGCCGAGTGGCCGGCCCCAACGACGAGGGCGCGGCGGCCGGCGAAAGCGGCGCGGTCGCGGCCAATAACGTCGGGCAGGGGCGAGGAGATCCGGTCAACTGCCGTGCCCTCGCCGATGGCGGGCAGTCCGGAGGTGCCGAGCGGGTTGCGGGTGGACCAGGTGCCGGAGGCGTCGATGACCGCGGCCACGGTGTGGTCCCGTGTTTCTCCGCCGTCGTGCTCGACGCGGACGACGAAGGGGGTGGTGTCGCGGTCCCGGACGTGGGTTTTGTCCATACCCTGCCGGGTCACGGCTATGACGCGGGCGCCGGTCTGGAGCCTGGAAGCAATCTGCGGGGTTGCTGCCAGCGGGGTGAGGTAGTTGTCGATGAGTTCGCCGCCGTAGGGCAGTGCGGTGGGGCGGGGTGATTCCCAGCCGGTGGGTTCGAGCAGGCGGACGGCGGCGTCGTCGAGGTTGAAACGCCATGGGGAAAACAAACGGATGTGGCGCCATTGTTCGATGGCGGCACCTGCGGTGGGGCCGGCTTCGAAGATGACCGGTTCGAGTCCGCGTTCGAGCAGGTGGGCCGCGGTGGCGAGTCCTACCGGGCCTGCGCCGATCACTGCGATGGGAAGGGTCTTCACTGAATCCATGCTGTCCTCTTGTTTCATCCGTTGGTGTGGCGGTTCGAATCGGGTGCCTGCCGGTCCTTGTGGGGCCGGCAGGCCGGGGCGGTGCTGTTCAGCAGCAGCCCGTGTCGGTGCAGCATCCGGTGTCCATCCAGTTCACCCCCTCCCCTTTTCGTGTGGTTAGGCGTGGGTTGGTTCTTCGACCAGGGCCGTGGCGATGCTGTCGGCATCCTCCAGCGCTGCAAGGAACCGTTCAGCATCCAATGCGGCCGCGCAGCCGGTTCCGGCGGCGGTGATGGCTTGGCGGTAGCGGTGGTCCACGGCGTCGCCACACGCGAAAACGCCGGACAGGTTGGTGACCGTGGTGGGTGAGTCCACCTTGATGTAGCCCTCAGCGTCCAGATCGACCTGACCGGCGACCAGCTCGGTGCGGGGCAGGTGGCCGATGGCCACGAAGATTCCCGTGGCGGGGTGTGCACGGGTTTCACCGGTACGGGTGTCCGTCAGGGTCACCCCGGTAACCTTGGCATCGCCGTGGATCTTGGTGATGGCCGAGTTCCAAGCAAAGCTGATCTTCGGGTTGTCCTTGGCACGCTGCGCCATGATCCGGGAAGCGCGCAGCTCGTCCTTGCGCACCACGACGGTGACCGTCTTGGCGAACCTGGTCAGGAAGGTTGCTTCCTCCATGGCGGAGTCCCCGCCACCGACAACGATGATGTCCTGCTCCCGGAAGAAGAACCCATCACAGGTGGCGCACCAGGACACCCCGTGGCCGCTGAGCTTCTTCTCTTCCGGCAGGCCGAGCTCTTTATATGCAGAGCCGGTGGCGAGGATGATCGCCGGTGCTTCGTGGGTCTCGCCGGCTCCGGTGACCACGCGCTTGAGGTGACCCTTCAGGTCAACCTCAGTGACGTCGTCGAACACTACCCTCGCGCCGAACTTCTTCGCCTGCTCCTGAAGCCCGTCCATGAGCTCCGGGCCTTGGACGCCGCCAGGGAAGCCGGGGAAGTTCTCCACTTCGGTGGTGTTCATCAGGGCGCCACCGGCCGTGACCGAACCGGCCAGAACCAGGGGGTTCAGCCCAGCGCGGGCGGCATAGATGGCCGCCGTGTAGCCGGCAGGGCCTGACCCAATGATGATCAACTGTTCGGTCTGGACGTCTGTGCTCACGAGAGTGGCTCCTGGTAATCGGTGGGGTTACTTGGCGGCGGGGATCAGCGAAGCGATAAGGCCCTCGATGCGGGTCTTGATCTCGTCACGGATGTGGCGAACGGCCTCCACGCCCTGGCCTGCGGGATCCTCAAGAACCCAGTCTTCGTAGCGCTTGCCGGGGAAGTACGGGCATTCGTCGCCGCAGCCCATGGTGATCACGACGTCGGATTCCTTCACGGCCTCGGTGGTCAGGACCTTCGGGATCTCAGCAGACATGTCGATGCCCAGTTCAGACATCGCCTCAACGGCGGCCGGGTTGACCTTATCTGCCGGCTGCGAGCCGGCCGAGCGGACCTCAATCTCGCCCTTGCCAAGAGTGGTCAGGAACGCCGCCGCCATCTGGGAACGTCCGGCGTTATGGACGCAGACGAACAGGACGGAGGGCTTCTTGGTGGTTTCGATGCTCACGGGTTTCTCTCCTGGAATCGTTGTGTGAACGGGTAATTGGGTTTGAAGCGGTGCGCCCGAGAAGGAAGCTCTCCGTATCGAACATTGATGATGATCGATATAGAGAGTATCGGACGATAGATTGATGAATGTCAATATTGCATCGGATGCCAGGTAGTTAAGCGGCGGTGATGCGGGGCGCGAGGTCGTGGATGCGGCGGGTGATGTCATCGAAGGCTTGGTCGAAGGCGGCTGCCGTGTCCAAGCGGAGGGGATCCGGCACGGACCAGTGGATTCCGCCCAGTCCAGTCAGTTCTTCGTGGGCGTTATCGCAGACGGTCACAACCAAGTCGGCCCCATCCGCAATCTCTCCCAGGGTGCGCGGGGCGATGTCCGGCAGCTCCAGGCCATGGCGCCGGGCGGTCTCGATGGCTCCGCGAGCGATGCGGTTGGCGGGGTGCGTTCCGGCCGAAGCTGCGGGGATGTCGCTGACCTGGCGCCAGAGGGCGGTGGCCAGCTGGGAGCGGGCACTGTTGCGGGTGCATACGAACAGGACGCGGGTTGCCTTATGCGCTGCCCCGGGGGTGAGTCCGTCCAGAGCGCCGGCGGCGAGGCGGAGGTAGCTGCGGCGCTTGTCGGCTTCGGAGCGGTGGCGGGTTGCCAGTCCGGCGTCTTCCAGTGTGCGGAGGTGGTGGGAGAGCAGGTTGGCGGGCATGCCCAGTTCGGCCTGCAGCTCCGATGGTGAGAAGTCGCCCAGGGTTAGCAGGTCCACGATGCGCAGGCGCGCCGGATCGGCAAGGGCCGCGTACCTGGCTACCCGTGCCTGGAATGTTTCAGCTGCTTCAATATTCATTGATTCAATTTTGACTGAGTTAATTCTTTGCGTCAAGCTGTTGGCATGACTTCACTCCAGCCGCCCCTGTGGCGCCGTGCCATCGCTGAATTCCTCGGCACCGCTTTGCTCGTTGCCATCGTCGTCGGCTCGGGGATCGCCGCAGCCCAACTCTCACCCAATGACGTGGGCCTGCAGTTGCTGCAAAACAGCACAGCGACTGTGCTTGGGCTGACGGTATTGATCCTGGTGTTCGGGCCGGTCAGCGGTGCCCACTTCAACCCCGTGGTGTCCCTGGCCGACTGGTTCCTTGGGCGTCGCAGCGGATCCGGCCTGTCCTTGCCGGACCTCGGCCTCTACATCCTTGCCCAAATCGCCGGCGCCATCGGCGGCAGCGTGCTCGCCAACGCGATGTTCGAAGTCGGCACCTCTATCTCGACCAAGGAGCGGGCGACCGCGGGTCATCTGCTGGCCGAGGTGGTCGCGACCGCCGGTCTGATCCTGCTGATCTTCTCTCTTGCAGCCACCAAACGCGGCGCCTTGGCCGCCCCCGCCGTAGGTGCTTATATCGGTGCCGCGTACTGGTTCACATCTTCGACGTCGTTCGCGAACCCGGCCGTGACCATCGGCCGTATCTTCAGCGACACCTTCGCCGGCATTGCACCGGGTTCCGTCCCACCGTTCATCGCAGTCCAGCTCCTCGGCGCCGCCGTCGGCGTGGGACTCCTGCTCACGCTCTTCCCGCATGCCGGCCGGGCCGCCGACGACGTCATCATTCCTCATCCCGCCGAAGCAGCTAAGAAGTAGGCCCTGTTCTCCAGGACTGACCAAACATTGATGATTGTCAATATTGCGGCATAATAGGTAGATGACCTCGCTGCCCTTGCTTGAACCGGACACGCAGACCACATGCTGCCCGCCGGCTGCCACTGCCCTTGGCGCTGAGGAAGCGCAGCGCCGGGCCGTGGTGTTCAAGGCGCTGGCGGACCCTAACCGGCTGCGGCTGCTCTCCATCGTCAAGGCCGCCGCCGGCGGGGAATCCTGTGTCTGCGACCTCACCGAACCGCTGGATCTCGGTCAGCCCACCGTCTCCCACCACCTGAAGATCCTGGTCGAGGCCGGTCTGTTGCACCGCGAAAAGCGCGGCACCTGGGCTTACTACTCACTCGTCCCCGGAGCCCTGGATGACGTTGCCGGAATCCTCGCTGCCCTATGAACCAGGGGTTTGAAGTGCGGGCCATGACGCCGGCTGATTGGCCCGCTGTGCAGCGCATGTTCCAGGAAGGCATCGAGACAGGGCATGCCACCTTCGAACCGAAGGCCCCCGATTGGGAATCCTTCAATGCCTCCAGGCTGCAGGCGCACCGGCTCGTCGCTGAAACCGCCGGACAGGGCGTTCTGGGCTGGGCCGCCGTTTCCGCCGTGTCGTCCCGACCGGCCTACGCAGGCGTGGTCGAACACTCCGTCTATGTCGCGGCCGAGGCCCGCGGTCTCGGCCTCGGCAAGGCCCTCCTGCAGGCTCTCATCGATTCCACCGAGCGCGGCGGGGTGTGGACCATCCAATCCAGCGTCTTCCCCGAAAACCACTCCAGCCTCCGGATCCACGAAGCCGCCGGCTTCCGCATCATCGGCAACAGAAGCCGCATCGCCCGCATGACCTACGGACCCGCCGCCGGCCAGTGGCGCGACACGCTCCTGCTCGAACGCCGTTCACCGGCCACGTGACCACCTCATTGGTACCGAGTCAGCCGACGGCCTTCTGGGCGATGGTCTGGGCGAGCCGGTAGGAATCCGTTCCGGTTTCGATGATCGTCCCGTTGAAGGTCAACCGGTCCACGATCGCCGCGCAGAGCCTCGGGTCCGTGAACGTTTTCGTCCAGCCCGAAAATGATTCATTGGAAGCAATCGCAATGGAATTCTTCTCCTCGCGCTCAGTCAGGACTTGAAACAGCAGCTCGGCGCCACGACGGTCCAACTCCATGTAGCCCAGCTCATCGATGCAGAGAAGATCGACTCTGCCGTAGCGGGCGATGGTCTTGGCCAGGATCTTTTCGTCGGCTGCTTCGACGAGTTCGTTGACGAGCCTGGTAGCGAGGGTGTACCTGACCCGGTAGCCCTGCTCCGCGGCTGCCGTGCCCAAACCGATTAGCAGGTGGGATTTCCCGGTCCCGGAATCTCCGATCAGGCAGAGTGGCGCGCTTTTGCGGATCCAGTCCCCGGTTGCGAGGGTGTGGATGGTCGCCGGGTTGATGTTCGGGTTCGCGTCGAAGTCGAAGTCTCCAAGCCATTTGTTCCGGGGGAAGTTCGCGGCCTTGACGCGGCGAATCGAGGAACGCCTGTCCCGGTCGTCGCATTCTGCTAGCAGCAGTTCGGCCAGGAACCCCTGGTAAGTGAGCTGTTCTTTCCCGGCAACGGTGAGGGCTTCATTCAAGACTGCACGGACCGTTGGCAGGCGTAGTCGGCGACAGGCTTGATCCACGGCTGCGATCGCGGCCTGTTCGGTTAGGCCGCGCCGTCGGCGCAGCGTCGGGGTGATAGTGGTGGCCGGCGCTGTGGGACTCATGAGATGTTCTCCTTCGACGCAGTTCCCTGTTCAGTGGTGTGTGGGCTGCGCTTCGCGAGCAGCTCGTCATAGGCATTGACCCTGGGCAGCGGCCGCTTATCCCGTGGCAGCCCCGTGATGACCGCTGCCGGGTCCATCAAACGGCGCTGGGTAAGGCTGACAACCCGTTGCACATTCCCTTCCTTTTGTGCACCGAGATGACGGTCCGCGATGGCCCCACCTGGTGAAGCGGCCGCGGCGGCGTGCCGGCGAGCTTCGACGGCGACGACATCGGCACTGACACCTCCGACACCTAGAGCGGCGATAATCCCCGCTTCGACGTCACTGGCGTCCATGCAACGATGCAGCAACAGGACATCAATGAGTTCACGTGTCCCGTCGGCATCGCCGTTGACCCTCCGCGAGGCCGCCCAGAATGCTTCGTGCGCGCTGGTGAACGCCCCAGATTCCCGCGCGCGGGCAAGTGCCGTAGAACCCGGGAGGGCGCCGGGTTTGGTCTTCAGGACCTCCAGATAGTGATCCAACTGGACCGAACACCCGGTTCGGGCAGCGATCCTCTGGTGTCTGGCGACGACCATGCGCCCATCGAAAACCACGACCTCCGAGGCGCGTAAGGACACCCTGACGCGGCGTCCTATGAACCGCGCCGGAACCGAGTACTTGACCATCCGAACGGTCACCATCGATGACCGGTCTACCCGCGGACTCAACACCAAACCAGGATCAAACACCTCCACAGGCAAGGAAGCCAAACAAGACCGCTCCGCAGCGAAGTCCTGACCGATGGTCCGGATTCTGTCGTTGATCCTGCGGTCCTCATCCTGTAACTCCCAACCTTTGATCCTGCTGTTGAGCTCTTCAAGGGACGAGACAACCGGCATTGGGCTGAGCCGGTTCCGGCGGAACCACCCGACTTCGCCTTCGACCCCGCCTTTCTCATGGGCCCCGGCAATGCCTGGCTGACAGTAGAACGCATCAAAGCCGTAATGGGACCGGAACAGCACCCAGCGGTCGTTTTCTCCTGGCGGTTCCGGCCTTGTCCAAACACCACCGAAGTAACAGCGCTCGTGAGGTTGTCATAGCGGATGTGTTTCACCGGCACCCCACCGACCTCGTTGAACGCGTCGATATGGCCCTCAAGAAAGGCTTCCTGGGCCTGCGTCGGATACACGCGGTGAATGGACTTACCCGAATGGGACAACCGGAACACGAACATGTGACATTTGGTCTTCACGCCGTTCAGAACGACCCACACTTCTCCGAAATCGACTTCCGCCTCGGCGCCGGGAGCGTGTTCCTGAGGGACGAACGCCTCAATCCTGCGCCCCGCCTCGACATCGATCTGCGCCCGGCGAACCCGCACGTAATCCCGCACCGTTGAGTACGACAGCTCCTGCGCGTCGTGCTCTTCTATCAATCGGGCCAGGATCCTACGCGCTGTGTGACGCTGCTTCCGTGGCGCGGTCGTGTCACTGATAAGCATCGCGTCGATCGCTTCTTTGAACGGCTCCAACCGCCACGCAACACCCCGCCTCGGTTTACGCTCCGGAGGAGCAGCCGCCTCCAGCGCCTGACGAACGGTTCTGCGGTGCACCTTGTGACGGACCGCCAAAGCACGGACCGACAAACCCTCAACCCGGGCATCCCGTCGAATGTGCGCGAACAACTCCACCCTTGACTCCATCCGGACCAACCCTCCGCCGCATCCATCTACTGATGAATCCAACGTTGAAGGTGGGGCCACATATAACCGTCATAAGAGCCCGGCGAGTCACGAAGTGGGGCCAGAAATAACCGTCCTACCGGGGCCATCCAAACCTGTCACAGTCAATTCAGATAGGCACGAGGTGTGTTCATGCTCCGTTGACCCGAGACCTTACTACTCCATCAAAGGTTTCCCGGTCGCGGCGCAGCGGATCTGGAAATATTCCCGCAAACGCCCGATTTTGAGAAAGTGTCGGCGGTGCGGGCCGGCGGACCGGCAGGGGCCCGGACTTCTTCTCAGAACCCGTCGATGCTTATAGAGAAGAACTGATCCATAAACGCAAACCTGGAAAAGATGGATCTAGCTCATCATAGGAACCGCAGGGTATTAATAACCGCGTCTACAAGCTGATCCCACAGGCCCCTGGACGGGGCACCCAGCGTGCTTTCTGGAGTTCTACTCCGCGTTCAACGCCGCCGACGAGCTCTGCTGGACCGGGCCCGCCACGGGAAGCTGCCCCGCACCACCCACCGGCGCCGCGATCTATGCCTACGACGCCAACGGCAACACCACCACCGCAGGGACAGCGACCAGCACGTACAACGTCTTTGACCAGTTCACCTCAAACACCAACACCGGCACGACCACCAACTTCACCTACGCCGGACCACGAAACGATGAACGCACCACCGCCGGAGCCACCAGCTTCCTCAACGGAACCCTCGGCATCACCCAACAAACCACCGGCGGAGCCGCCACCTCCTTCATCCGCGACCCCAGCGGTACGCTGATCAGCATGCGGGACAGCACCGGGGCAAGCTTCTACTACACCACCGACGCGCTCGGATCCATCATCCTGCTCACCGACAGTGCCCAGGCCTCCGCAGCGAGCTACGCGTACGACTCCTGGGGCCTGACCACCAGCGCCACCGGGGCCCAGGCAGCCAACAACCCCTGGCAATACGCCGCCGGCTACTACGACCCATCAACCCAACGCACCAAATTCGGCGCCCGCTACTACAACCCCTACCGCGGCCGCTTCACCCAACCCGACCCCTCTGGACAAGAAGCAAACCGATATGCATATGCCACGTGCAACCCAATCAATAAGTCAGATTGAACCGTCCCGGGTTTGATGCCGCTATCTTCTTTGAGAAAGATAGTGATTATGCCCAAGCAGTTCCCGCCCGAAGTCCGTGACCGTGCAGTGCGCATGACCTTGGATCGGTTGTCCGAATACCCGTCTGTCTATGCTGCGTGCAAGGCCTTGGCGCCGAAGCTCGGGGTCGGCCCTGAATCGTTGCGCCGCTGGGTTGTCCAGGCCCAGGTCGATGCGGGTGAGAAGACCGGTCCGAGGAGTGATGAGCTGGAGGAGATCAAGCGGCTCCGGGCTGAGGTGCGGGACTTGAAGGAGTCCAACGAGATCCTCAAGCAGGCTTCGATTTTCTTCGCGAGGGAGCTGTGCGCCACGAGGCGCTGTGTGTATCGAGGGGCGGTGGAAGACCGTCCTCGTCGGGCCGTCGCAGCGGCCTGATTGAAGCTGGGGGCAGCCTGATCCGGGGAACGCCGGTGAGGGTGGCAAGCGGCCCCGACAAAGGCGGGACGAGCCGGGACTACCAGACGGCGCGGGTTCGCCGAGCAAGGTCAGAAGGTACAACGTGAGTGAACTGGTGTTTGACGCCCTGTAATCGCGAAGCCGTGCTCAAATCTGGTGGATATGGGCCGGTATGCAGCGCACCAGATGCCATGCGTGGCGTCTGGACTCCGAAGCCGTTTAGTTCTGTCGGCGGGGAGGCCACGGTGAAGGCCTGCGGCGTAGCCGTGGCGATGCTGCCGGGGTAGAGCCAGGTGCCTCCCTGACTGATCGATCACGCAGTGAACGTGGGAACCATTTCGTGGTTCCCCAACCGCTAGGTAGCCAGCCTTCCGGTTGGGGTAGGTCCGTTGCCGACCGAAGACCACAAGGTGGGGCGGAGGCCTCGTAGTAGTCGCGGGAGTAACGACCCGCCATTGGGGATCGGGAAAGCCGGTCACAGGGCGAAGGGGGCCAGCAAGTTAGCAGATTGAGTGAGTGGAATGTCAGGAGGAATAGTCGCCGGTGAATATCGACGAACTGGAGCACGCCGTCGTTGCGGCGGAGCGACGGGTACTGAAGATCCAGACCAAGCTGCATAGTTGGGCCCGTGATGATGCTCATCGCCGGTTCGATGACCTGTTCAACCTCGTGGCTGACCCAGGCTTCTTGTTGGTGGCTTGGGACCGGGTGCAAGGGAACAAGGGTGCCCGTACTGCGGGTGTGGATGGCCGCACGGCGGCATCTATTCAGGATGGTGAAGGCGTCGAGGTGTTCCTTGACAGGCTGCGGTTGTCTTTGCTCGACCGCAGTTTCGTCCCGGTGCCGGTGCGGGAACGGATGATTCCGAAGGTGGGCGGGAAGATGCGCCGCCTTGGCATCCCGACTGTGGCCGACCGGGTCATCCAAGCCAGCCTGAAATTGGTGTTGGAGCCGATCTTTGAGGCGGATTTCCACCCGTGTTCCTATGGGTTCCGTCCGAAGCGTCGGGCCCATGATGCGGTTGCCGAGGTGCGTTATCTCGCGACGAGACCACGTTGCTATGACTGGATCGTCGAAGGAGATATCAAGGCGTGCTTCGATGAGATCGACCATACTGCCCTGATGGGCAGGGTTCGGTCTCGCATCGGTGACAAACGCGTCCTGGGACTGGTGAAGGCATTCTTGAAGGCTGGGATCCTCTCCGAGGGTCAGCAGCTGAAGGAAACCACCGCTGGAACCCCGCAGGGCGGGATCCTTTCTCCACTACTGGCCAATGTGGCGTTGTCGGTGCTTGACGAATTCGTCGCTCAAGCTCCCGGCGGCCCGTTGACCAGCAAACTGGAACGAGCCCGGCGGCTGCGCCATGGTCGACCAAATTTCCGCCTGGTGCGGTATGCGGACGACTGGTGCCTGATGATTCGAGGCACCAAGGCCGATGCCGAAGGGCTCCGGGAAGGGATCGCGGAGGTCTTGGCCACGATGGGTTTGCGCCTGTCGGAGGAGAAGACCTTGATCACCCATATTGATGAGGGCCTCGACTTTCTAGGATGGCGCATCCAGCGCCACCGTAAGCGAGGAACGAACGAGCACTACGTGTACGTCTATCCGGCAAAGAAGGCCGTGCAAGCGGCTAAGCGGAAGATCAAGACGTTGTGCCGACAGGTCACCGAGAACCAGTCGTTGGATGAACTGCTGCGTCGGTTGAACCCGATGCTGCGGGGCTGGTGCGCCTATTTCCGTCCCGGCGTTTCGTCCGCAGTCTTCTCCTACCTGAGCCACTACACGTGGCAGACGGTGTGGCGATGGTTGCGGCGGAAACATCGCCGGTCCACGGTCAAAGAACTCCGTCGGCAGTACTGCGGCGGAGGCTGGTGGCCAGCAAGCCAAGAGAGGGAAATGTTTCGTCCCGAGAAAGTGGGCACGAGCCGATACCGCTACCGCGGGTCGATTATCCCCTCGCCTTGGCCCACGACCGATGAAACAACCACCACGCCGCTTGACCGGCTTGTGGAGAGCCCGGTGCATTGAAAGGTGCCCGCCGGGTTCGGGAAGCGGTCCGGGGAAACAGGCCCGCCGTAAGGCTGGCACCGCGCCCCGGGCCGACTTTCACCGACCCTCGCCGCCGCTGATCTGCCGGTTCATCGATGAAATGCGGGCTGTTGGTTATGCGGTCGAGTCGATCTGCGGTGTCCTGCGTGAGCAGGGCGTGCAGGTCGCCGCACGAACCTACCGGGCGTGGAAGAAGCGCCTGCCGGCCCTGCGCACTATCGAAGACGCGCGCATCACCGATGCGCTCCGCAGTCTGAAGGTCCCGGATGCGAAGGGACGTCCACGGCCGGAGATCATGTACGGGAGGCGGAAGATGACGCAGTGGCTGCGCCGTAACGGCTTCCCGGAAGCCTCCAAACACGCCGTGGACAGGCTCATGCGCCAAGAGCGCATGAATGGGCTCATCAGGGGCCGCCGGACCCGCACCACCATCCCGGGCAAGGACGGCCGCCGTGCCGGTGACCTGCTGAACCGGGACTTCACCGCTCCGGCACCGAACCGGATCTGGGTCACTGATTTCACCTACGTCCCGGTCTGTTCCGGATTCGTCTACGTCGCCCTGGTTATCGACCTGTACTCCCGGGCGATCGTCGGCTGGGAAACTTCCACGATCAAGGACACCGCGTTCGTCGAACATTGCCTGCGGATGGCCCTGTGGCGTCGCGAACACACCGGCCGGCCGGCGCCGGCGGGACTGATTCACCACAGCGATGCGGGAAGCCAGTACACCTCGATCCGTTACACCGACACCCTGGCCCTGGAGGGCCTGCAGCCCTCGATTGGCAGCGTGGGTGATGCTTATGACAACGCAGCCGCCGAGACCGTGATGGGGTTGTTTAAGAACGAGGCAGTCGCGAAGGATTCACCGTTCCGTGCCGGGGCGTTGAAGACCGAAACCGACGTGATGGAAATCGTGTTCGAGTGGGTCCACTGGTACAACAACGAACGCCTGCATTCCGCCCTGGATCACCAGACGCCAGAGGAATATGAGCAGTCATATTATGATCGACCAACCGGCTCGTTACCCGACGACGCCGACAAAAAACAGGCGGCATGATTCCCGGGACGGTTCACACCGCCTTGGCCGGGTTTGGGGCAGCCGCTCTCGTGGGCGCTCTGAAACCATGACATCAAGTACACGACGCGAGGGGAACCATGTTCACGGCATTTGAGTTGATAGGGATCATCGGACTGTTGGGGGTCTTTGCCGTTTTCGGTTTCATGCTTGTGCGGCGCCCTGGGCAGAAGATGAGTTTCAAACACAACCGTGGACCCTATATAGCTCTCCTGTCGCTTCTCGCCATTTCGTTGATTGCTCTGACGATTCATGTTTTTACCGTTGCACATTAGTCATGCCACGCAGTGGCGAACCAGGTGCGACCCAACCACCAGATACATCCAGGACAGAAGCAGCACCCGCTCGTTTTAGCGGCGGTCGTTGGTGAGAACGGGAACGCCGATAAGTAGACGCCCGACTGAGGGGTGATTAGCGGTTCGTGCGCACGAGGAAGTTCGTTCCTGGTGGCTCCATCCCAAGTCGAGAGCGGATGCAGGTTTGCCGGGGGAGCCGTCACTGTGTTCAAACCCAACGCACCAAATTCGGCGCCCGCTACTACAACCCCTACCGCGGCCGCTTCACCCAACCCGACCCCTCCGGACAAGAAGGCAACCGCTACCTCTACGCGGGAGCTGACCAGGTAAATACCGCCGACCCTAGCGGTCTTGATTCAGGGCTTGTCGGAGGCACCTTCTGCGTGTTCGTCTGCGCAAGCCTGGGGTTGGCCCAAGATTCCACGGGACAATACGGACTTGCTGCCTCATTTGGGGTCGGCCCGGAACTTAGCGCTTCCGGGACGGCCCAATGGTCGCCGCAGAATGTCTCAACAGGAATTTCAGCGGTAGTGAGCTGTCAGGCTGGCCCCCTTTCAGGTTCGTTTTCTCCCGGATCGTGGTCTGTGGGAGTATCAACCCCCGATGGCCTTGGATGTGACTATTCAATTGGCGCAACTCTCGCCCTGTGATGACGCCGTGCACCCTGATGGAGACCGGTTTGAGTAACGAAGCGAAGGAAGAACATGTACGTCCTTTTTGGCTCTGTGGCGGCGATCCTAGGCTTGCTCAGTGTTTGGCAGCGACGGAGGCTGAGGTTTGTCAGCATCAGGTTGTTGAGCCAAAGCGGCAAGCTTGGGGAAGCAATGAATGCGTTTCAACACGAAAAGGGATACTTGTACGGTGGACTGTTGATGGCTGCTGCGGGAATAGCGACCGTTGTGTTCGGGCTGTTGACAGGCCGGTAGAGCTACCAGCGACGCCTCACGAAAAAAGAACGTGGATTTTATTCCCCGCAAGTCATCTCAAAACACATGTATGGAAGGAGGCTGACACATGGAAATGTTGATACCAAGTCCCGGGGGTGGAGCAGGAGCAGAATATGCCTTGCCGGTGATCGTAATATCTGTCATTGTCTTCGTTATTTTAGCGATCGTGGTCACCGTCATTTATCGCAATCGCCGAAAATAGTGGCGTTCAGAACTCCGCTGGACGATGGGGCGGGAGAGTCGATCCTTCAAACGTTATTTGGCTGCGGACTTCGGCTGTCTGTCTGGAGTGGCAGGTGTAGCGGTCAGTGATCAACAGAACGGCACCAGTGCTGGCCCCGACGGGTACATAGGAGCTTGTGCTGGCGGTGCGCTCATAGGCGCAGCGGGAGCCGGACTCGCCGCTGCAGTCATCAAATAGGAATGAACCGGCAAAAGGATACGCATGCTAACGCCATATATATGGATATCGATTCTATGCCTTGTCCTTATCGTAGGAATCGTCTTCTACATCATTACCAGACGCCCACGCGTCACGCTCGACGACGGTCAACACAAATTTCTCTTGTTCACCGTAATCGCAGCCACGGTTGTCGGCCTTGTCTCCGCAGGGCTCCATGTTTGGGTAGTCACACGAAAATAATGATGCTGATCATGCCTCCCGTAGGGTGGGGCACCTTGGAGCAACTTAGGGGCTCAGCCCAGTCCCACTTCCTTCCCTGAGGACGAACCGTTTGTCGGCGGAAAGCTCCTTGTACTCAGGGTCGCCATCCAAAGAGAGATCCATGTGACCAGCATCCTGATCAGAACAGCCCCGCCGGGGGTTCCTCGCAGGGCAGCGAGGCGAGCTTTGAGCGGTGGCCATCGTCCGGACTGCAGCCCTTGAACGGGCCGTCGGCCGAGAGCAGGACGGACATGTGGTGGTCTGCGTGATCACGCCACCACACGCTCATTCCCGTGGTTCCGTCCAGGCGCAGGAACTCCCAGGCCCGCCAGAGTGCTTCCAGACGGCTGATCGCTTCCGCGTGTTTCCACCACTGCGGGCACCAGGTCACCCCGCCCTGCACGTTGATCTGACGGCGGTAGGTGGTGGCCAGCTTGTCGCTGACGAACTCGGCGACGTTCGGATAGAACAGCTCGGGTGCGTCGGCGTCGTCCTCAGCCGGCTCCTGGGCGTCAGCTCCGGAGTCCTCTAACTCGTCGTCCCACTCCCCCAGTCCCTCATTCATCGGATACACCCGCAGCGATCCACCGGTTGCCGGTGCCGGCAGCCGGCCGGTTGGCCGGGTCATGGGCCTTGATTGACGCCCGGACTGCTTCGGCGTGCGGGCCGTTCATCCAAGGCACCGTTTCCAGCAGTGCAGCGGGGGCGCCGGAGGCGAACATGATTGCACGGCCACGGGGGAACGCGGCCAGGTCCGAGATGTCCAGGGTGCGTTCCTTGCGGTCGTCGTCGTGGTTGTAGGAGGTACCTTGTTTGGATCGGCTTTTGGTCATGTTGGAGTACCGGTACTCCCCCACCAGCTGCGCGAGCTCGTTCAGGAACTCGGCTTCGGCCACGCCGCCGCCGTAGACCTTGATGTTGGCTGCGGACCAGAGCTTGCGCATCCCGTCACGTCCCCAGACTTCCACGCCCTGGGACCAGGATTGAAGGATGGTCATCAGGACGATGCCCCGGGATCCGTAGTGGCTGTAGAGGTTCGGCAGCTCGCGCCAGCGGCAGACGTTGGCCGCTTCGTCTAGGACGCCGATGATGGGCGTGGCCAGCCGCCCGCCTGGCGAATACACGGCAAGTTCTTCTGCGGCCTCGACCGTGGCCACGGTCAGGGCCGTCACCAGCGGGCCGGCGGTCCCCTTGCCCTCTGTGGAGAGGCTGTACAGCGTGCCTTTGGACCGGACGAACGCGGCCGGATCGAACTGCGGTCGCTCGTCGTTCTCGCCCTGCGGGGTCACCCAGCGGGCCACCTGGCGGTTGGTGAGGCAGGACGCCATCTGAAGTGCTGTCCCGTAGACGCCGCCGCGCTGTTTCTCGGGGGCGTTGATGACGCCGCCGACCGCGTTGGAGGTCTGGATGAAGCCGTGGGCCTTGAGGATGTCCACTGCCTCGTCGTCTGCCGGCCGTGTCAGCCAGGTGTGGACCTGCGTGATCGGCCGTCCGTCGAGGGCGGCCGCGAGCAGGAGGCCGGCAAGAAGATCCTGGCCGGCAGGATCGAAGTAAGCATCTGTCTTGGCGTCCGGGCCACGGGAGCCGGCGGCGAAGTGGTCAGCCAGGCGGGCGGCCCGCACTTCGTCCGTGACGTAGGACAGTGGGTTCCACCACCATGTGGGTTCCTCGAGCGCGACCGCCTGGGGATCGAAGACCCACACCGGCCCGTCGACGGCCCGGACGTCGCGCGTGCCGTCAACGATGTCCCGCTTGTTCGAGGTGACCAGGGCAGCTCCCGGGGCGGCGAGGATCGCCGGGATTGCACGGGATGTCGTCTTGCCGGTTCGAGGTCCCCAAACGTCGATGTGCATGTCTTCCCAGGAGCCGTAGACCATCTGCCCGCCCAACACCGTTTTGCCGACCGGGACGCCGGGTGAGCCTTTCACGCCCAGGCGCTCGGCTGTCGCCGTCGCCCCGCGTAGGCTCAGCGCCCGCAGATCCCGGCCCTTGGCCATGTGCCGGGCTGCGACGTCCACGCGGGAACGCTTGGAACGGCGGCGCAACACGGACCGGACGATGAGGACCGCCAGGCCCAGGATCACGACGCCGAAGCCGATCAGCAACCACGTGGCGGCCGCCGGCCAGGCGACTTTGTGGGTGAACAGGCCGAAGACCAGTTCGAACGGGTTGGCCGGCAGCGCCTGACCGGTGGGGGTCAGGAGGTTGCCCAGGTGAACGGCCCCGGTCACGGAGCCGACCCCCAGCACCACGGCGGTGATGAAGATCCAGAGCAGGATCGTCTCGCCGTCGAGCCGGGATCTCTTGCCGCTGTTTGGTGCACCCATCAGTGTTCCCCTTCGTCGTGCCAGCGCTTGTTCGTGTCGTGCAGGGATTCCTCTACGCTTGTCAGCTTGAGGGCGACGGGGACTCCCGGGCGGCCGCCGACGCCAGCCAGCCGCCCCAGTTCGCCACCCAGGCATCGACCTGCTCGGGATCAACCAGAGACGCACCGTCAGGCTGCGTGCCGAAAACGACGGTGTAGTGAGCGGTGGACGGAAGGTAGATCAGCGCGAACGGGCGGCCATAGGAGTCCGCGAACTCGTAGAGTTTCGATCCGGCGGCGATCCCGGGCAGCTGGTACTCGCCCCAGAGGGTCAGTCCCAGCGGGCCGGAACGGTAGATGTTCGCGCGTTTGCGGCGCGCCGAGCGGAAGGCCAGCCGCGCGAAGACCCGTTCGCCCAAGGACTTGTTGTGCTTGTCCGTCACCGAGACGACGGCCAGCGCCAACCCCAGGACAAGAAGGGCAACCAGGCCGGCGGCCCAGCCGCCGACGAAGAAGCAGACCACGGTGACGATCAGGCCAATAAACAGGCCAGCCGTCGCAAGACCGCCCAGAGTGCCTATGCCCGCCTTACGGGGCCGTCGCCAGTTGCCGTAGGTCGGTTCCCGGTACGTGTTCTCGATAGCAGCCATGTCAGGCACCCCCCGTTGATTCTTCGCTCATGTTCCTGGCGGCCCCGGCTGCCGCCTGCCCGGCCTCAACGCCCTTCTGCGCTGCCATCACGCCGACGCCAACCGGGCCGGCTGCCGCCGCTGCACCGCTAGCTGCGGCTCCGCCGCCTCCGGCCGTGGCCGATGCTCCGGTTCCTGCCTGTGCACCTGTCGCGGCAGGCGCAGTTGCTGCGGATCCCTGCCCGCCCGTCTTGCCTGCTGTACCGGAGGTTCCGGCTGTGCCCTGGCTCCCGGTCCCCGACGGCCCGTGAGACCCGGGAGACTGATTCGATGTGCTTCCCGGCGTCGTGCTGGCCGATCCGCCGCCGCCCCTGCCCGCGCTCCCCATGCTGATAGCGCCTGAAGCCAGGCCGCCGACAGTACCCGCAGCCAGTCCGCCGCCCCCGCCAGCGACCGCCCCGACCATGGGCGTCACGAACCGCATGAGTGCCGGCATCGCGAACAAGGCAATGACCATCAAAGCCAGCCCCGTGACCGTCGTCAGGAGCGCAGACCCGAAGTCCTTGCCGTCACCACCGTTCCCGAAGATCTTCGTGCCGGTAAGCCGGAAGGCCGTCGCGTAGATAATGGCGGCAGCCGGCTTGTAAAGGATGAAAGCGATCAGCCAGGCCGTGCACTTCTGGAACCAGCCCTTGCCCGCCTCGGTGTTCGTGAACGCGGCGGCCGTCGGGAAGATCCCCGTCAGCACCACCAGCAGGCCACCCCGGACGATCATGAGCACGATCTGGACAATGGAAGCGAGAATCGCAATCAGCCCCAAAAGGATGATCATGATCGCCCCGACCGGGCTGGTGGCCGAGAGCTGAAGCATGGCCGTGATGTTGTCGTTAAACGATGTCCCGTTCGTGGAGTTGTTGATGATCCACGCAGAGAACTGATCAGCAGCCACGGTCAAGAGCCCGACGGTGGCCACGCCGGCACCGGAAACGACAACGAGGGTCGCCAAGGAGCGTCCCAGATCCCGCAGCGGCGCGCCCCTGCGTTCGATGATCATCTTGGCCGCGCCCACGAGCACGGACAGGACGGCTAGAGCGGCCGTCCAGAAGTAGAGACTGTTCTGCAGGAACAGCACCGGATCACTCGGAGCGTTCCCGCCAGGCGCCGCTGTCAGGTTGGGAGTGCCGACGTTCACCCAGAACGTGCCTAGCGTCTTGACCGTCTGCCCCACGGCATCAGCAATCGCCTTGGCCATGTTCTTGATTGCGTCATTCGCGACGTCCTGAATTGCGGCGCCCGCCTGGCAAAACGGGTTTATTGTGTTCAAGCCAGAGCAGTCGGCCATTACACACCGGCCCACTCGATGTAGCCACTGAGGTCCGCGATCTGCCGTGAGCCGGTGTTGCCGGTGGCCGGTACAACAAACTTCCAGTCACCGCCGTACCACTGCAACGGAACCGGAATGGATACAAGGGTCCCATTTGATCCCTTGAACGCGAGATCGATCACGGCTCGATCAGAGTCATACGAGCGGATCGTGAATCCGACCAGCTGTGCGGTGACGGAATCCGGGACAGCGGTGGGTGAAGACTTCAGCACGGCATCACGTTCCGGACTTGGAACTGCCAGTTGCTCATATACGAGGGCTGCTTTTCCGGATGAAGACAACGCGGTTAGGTTTGTCGCTGCGTACAGCGCACCAGTTGGTGAGTGCGCAAAGCACGACCGAAGGCCGTTCGGTTCAGTCTTTCCAGGGCCGAACTGGTTGGGCGACGTCGGCGCAGCAACCTTTCCGACGAGCTCCCACTTGGTGTCGGCCGGAGCGGTGGCTGGTTTGGACTGGTCGCCGGCCGGGAGGCCGCACACGCTGGCCGCCTCCGTGGCAGTGGGCGGCGTGCTGCCGGTGCTCGCAGCAGTGGTGCTTGGTTCCGGTGCCGCGGTTCCGGTGCCTTTTGGCACGAGGGCGAGGATGATGCCAAGCGCGACGATGATCGCCACGACAACGGCCGAGATGATGAACTTAGGTTTGGTCAGCGGATTCTGGTCTTCGTTCACGGTCGGTTCTGTCATGGCCCGTCCCTCCTTAGACCAGGGCGCCGACGATGCCGCCGGCGGAGGCTGCGAGAATGCAGCCGCCCAGGACCCAGGCGAGACGGCCGGCGTGCTCGCCGCCCTCACCGCGTCGGTTGTTGATCATCATCGTTCCGGCGGTGATCAGGATGCCGGCGACGGCCAGGCCGAAGACGATCCAGGCAACCCACTTGAGGATTGTCAGAAGACCTTGGGAGCCGGGAGGGGCTTCGCCTGTGCCCGGGTTCGGGATCTCGGTAATGACGAAGCTGGAGAATTCCATGGCCTTGGAGAAAAGCATTGGTTTTCCTCTTTCTAGTTGGTCGGGAGCGAGGCGGTGGTGGTTGCTGCGATACGCACCTGCTCGAGCACGGTGCGGGCTTCTTTTGGAAGTTCTTCGGGTGGAACGTCGTGGCCGAGACGCCACGCTTCGATCCAGGGGAAGTGCCACAGATGGGGCACTCCCCCGCCCACTATTTGGGCGAACTCGCGGATCTCTTTCGGGAGCCGGCCGGGAGCGTCGGCCAGGATGGCGAGGCCGGCGACGCGGATTCCTGGAACCGTGCCCGAGGCCCATTCGGTGGCGGCCAGCTGCGCGGCGCGCAGGCCCGAGATGTTGGAGCGGGCAACGAGGACGACAGTGGATCCAGGGGCGGTCAGCGGCCAGTGATGCCCGGCTGCCCTGGTGCGCCTGTCCAGGCGCGCGAGAGTCGTTTCGCCCGCGCCCCCGTGGACGCCGAGCAACCAGTAGTCCGGGGCTTTGACCGTGACGTTCCATCGTGGAAGGCGGTCGGCGTGGTCCGGTTGCGGGACGCTGAGCTGGGGTCTGGTGGCTCCGGTGGGAGCGGTTGATTGCGGCTCATCGGCCGGTGCGGTTGGTTCGGCAATCGGCGGGTCGCCGAAGCTTACCCATCTGTTTCTTGAGCTCGACATTTAACATCCCCCTGTTATGTCCGCAATGATCGTATCCATAGCCACCGTCTCCGAAGGGCACCGAATGTATTCGATCATACGCAATAATACGCGATCATGCTGTATTATCTTCATATGTGGTGGGGAGACGCGCTGATGGACCGAAAGTACGTCGAGGCCCTGTTTAGCGGATTTCCCGAGCGATTGACAGTCACACAGCTCTCCGAGGCGCTGAACCAGTCGAAGCAGACGACCTACAAGTGGCTCCAGGCCGGCATCATCCCGGCCTACCAGCTGGATAAGACGTGGCTGATCTCACGGGATGAAGTCGCGGATTGGGTCTGGGAGAACCGGAACTCTCTGCGTGCGGGGCGCACGCCCGAGCCACAGGAAGAGCCTGAGCTGACCGACGAGCCGGGCTAAGCCCGGCAAATGTGAGGGGGACACATTTTGCAGCCGATCAAGGGCGCACCATTGCTGGTGGCGGGGGGCATTGGCCGCCCCTGTCGTTTTGGTGCTCTCGATCATCCTGTTCGGTGGCGGCTCCCAAAGCGCCGCCGACGTTTGCGCGCCTGCCGGCGGCAGTGTCAGCGTTGACGCCTCCAAGCTGCCCAAGGTGCCGGTGGCCGGTTACACGGGCGAGCAGTTGAAGAACGCCGCCCTGGTCATCAACGCCGGCAAGGCCCTGGGCCTGTCCGCCAGGGGCCAGACGATCGGCGTCATGACGGCCATGGGCGAGTCCGGCCTGCGCGTGTTGGATCACGGCGACGGCCCGGGCCCTGACTCCCGGGGCCTGTTCCAGCAGCGGGACAACGGCGCGTGGGGGTCCTACCCGGACCGCATGGACCCCACGACCTCGGCCACGAACTTCTTCAAGGCCCTGCAGAAGGTCAGCGGCTGGGAACAGCTCGAACCCACCATGGCCGCGCACAGGGTCCAGCGCAATGCCGACCCCTACCACTACCAGGCCTACTGGCCGGCGGCTGTGGAAGTCGTGGCCGCTCTGGGCGACGTCAAGACCACTGACGCCGGCGGCGAAAGCTCCTGTGGCATCCCCGGCGAATCCGGCAAGGGCGATGACCTGCCTTGGCGAACGGCCACGATCTACGAGCCCTCTCCCCTGGGCATGTTCAACCGCGAATGCGTCGACTTCGCTCTCTGGCGCGTCAATCAGCAACTGGGCAGCAACGGCGCCCCCTACAAGGAGCTCAACAGCACCTTCCGGCCTGACGGCGCCGTGCTCGGCTCAGCCCTCACCTGGAAGGACGGCTGGGACGCCAAGGGCTGGCCCACCGGCAAGACACCGCGCGTCGGCGCAGTCGTCTGGTACTCGCCAGGCACGGGCGGCGCAGACGGCACCTACGGCCACGTCGGAATCGTCAAGGCCGTCAACGGCGACGGCAGTTATCTGGAAGAGGGCTACAACGGCAACCCGGCCCCGAACGACCACACCTACTACACGCGCACGGTCCAGAACGGCGCCCCCAGTGCCTTCCTGTACCTGCCTGGCAGCCAGTAACCGAAAGGAACCATGAAACGCACCCTGACAGTCCTTGCCGTCGTGCTTGTGTGCACGGCCTGCGCGCCCATGGCAAACACGGGAGGAGGCCCGGAAAACCAACAGGTATCTACTTCCCCAGCCGTATCTGCGCCGCCCTCGCTCAGCGCAGGCGGCAAGGCCCAGGCCCCCGGCGGCACCGCCCCTGCCACCCTGGGCATCGCCTGGGACGAGCCGAGCAAGAAAGCAGCACTGGACACAGCAACCAAGGCCATGACTCTCTACGCAAGGCCCACGGTCCCGGACAAAGTGTGGATCCAGGAGCTGGGCCAGCTCCTCACCGCCCAAGCCGTGGCCGACTACCAGGACGTGGACCCGGCCAACATCCCGGTCAAGAAAATCACCGGCCCGGGCCAGCTGAAGATCGATGAAAGCAACGGCTTCGGCTGCCATGTCGTGTTCCCCACCGATGCCGGCGACTACGACGTGCAGCTGCTCCGCAGCGCGGCCGACAAGCCCTGGCAGGTCAACCGCTTCACACCCCCGAACGGCACCAAGTAAGGACAG